>CAYTZD010000030.1:0-18854 GCA_964442345.1 uncultured Hippea sp.
AATCTTTTGTCTCTGTTTAGGGTGATTGACCTTGTTGTTGTTATAGTTTTTTTAGAAAAAGGGATGCATCTTTGGGCTTTTGGTTTCTTTCTGCTTGGTATATTGAGTGATGTGCTTGATGGTCATATAGCAAGAAAGAAGAAAGCCATAAGCAAGATAGGCAAGATCTTGGATCCACTTGCAGATAAGGTGTTGGTTATTGGTGTGCTTATAGCGCTAATTAAAATCATGGATGTGCCTTACTGGATGGTGATAGTGATAGTATTCAGGGAATTTGCAGTAACGGGTTTAAGGGTTGTTGCGGCAAGTGAGAATGTCGTGATTGCGGCAAATGTGTGGGGGAAATTTAAAACGACATCTCAATTTATTGCTTTAAGCTTGTTGATATTGGGCTTTAGAACCATTGGTATATATGCGCTTCTGTTTGCCGTTGTTATGACGGTTATATCTGGCTATCTTTACTATCATGAATACTTTAAGGATAGAGATGTCTTCGCTTAAGAAATTTCTCAATATGATAAAGTTTGAGCATACGATATTTGCTCTGCCGTTTGCTTATGTTGGTATGATTATGGGATTTAGAGATGGTTTTTCTTTAAAGGTGGCTTTGCTTGTTACAATTGCTATGGCTTCTGCAAGAAGCACGGCTATGGCTTTGAATAGGATTATTGACTTAAAATACGACGCTTTAAATGAGAGAACAAAGAATAGGGAATTGCCATCTGGCAAGATAAAGCTAAAGGATGCGTATATCTTTACGCTAATTTCTGTTGTTGTGTTTGAACTTTCAGCCTATCTGATAAACGATCTGGCGTTTAAACTATCTCCTGTTGCCCTGTTTTTTCTTGTTACATATTCATACACGAAGCGATTTACATCGCTTTGCCATCTCTATCTTGGTGCAACCGATGCCATAGCGCCACTTGGCGGTTATGTAGCCGCAAGCGGAAGGCTTGATATGCCTATCTGGCTGCTTGCTGGTTTTGTTATGTTCTGGATAGCAGGTTTTGACATATTGTATTCACTGCAGGATAGAGAGTTTGATAAAAGGTTTGGATTGCATTCTATCCCTGTAAGTCTTGGCGTTAAGGGTGCTTTATGGGTTGCAAGGCTGTTTCATCTTGTGGGTTTTGGCTTTCTTATTCTTAGCATGATTGAGTTTCATCTTAATTATATATCGTTTGTTGGTGCTTTGGTTGTTGCTGTTTTGCTTTTTGTGGAGCATAAGCTTGTTGACCCAAATGACCCAAAGAAGATTAACCTTGCCTTTTTCAATATGAATAGTTATATTAGCATAGTATTGTTCTTCACATTTTTGGTAGGTAAGTATTATGGTTGATGAAAGAAGGCAATCAAGAAGAATAAAAAACAGGGTTTCTCTGTTTTATAGGTTTATAGATGAAGGTGAGATTGAAGATATAAAGGATGAGATCTACTATACCATAGAAACAGAAGATTCATTCAGCTTTTTTATGTCTTTAAATGGCCTTGATGCAAGCTTTGATAATCTGAATAGGGCATTTGTGCTGATGATGAAGCAGATGGATGCAAAGCTTAATTACATTATCGACCTGTTAAGGAAAGGCGATGGGTTTGACGAACTTAAAGGGTTTAGTCAAACATATAGCTGCGATATCTCAAGTGGCGGCATCTCTTTTGTTGCAGAGAATGGTTGCAGGGTTGGTGATAAGGTGTTTATGAAGATCTTTTTGCCTATTGCCACACATTATGCCATCAAGGTTTTGGGTGAAGTTGTAGCTGAAAGCAGAAGGGATTCAAAAACCTGCTGCAGTGTTGAGTTTACTGATATATCAAGCAGTGATAGGGAACTAATAATACAATATATGATATTTGTTGAAAGAAAAATGGCTAAGGATAGGTTAAATGAGTAATTTTTGGATACTGCAGATCATATTTGACCTTGCTGTTGTGGGGTATATCCTTACAAGCAAGTATTTTGAGAAAAAAGAGAAAGATAGCCTTCTAAAATTGGTGGAGAGTCTGCGCAATCTTGTTGAGAAGCAGAAAGAGTTGATAGATGTGGCAAATTCAAGAATAAACGAACATCAAGATAGACTTGCGCGGATACTTGATGATATTAGAAAGAAAAATACGCTTTTAACTGAACTGCTTACGACGATAAAGAATAAAAGCTATGAAGACGAATTGAAACTTAAAATAATAAAGCTAAAAAATAGCGGCAAAAGTGTAGATGAGATAGCAAAAGAGCTTAAAATGAGCAAGGGCGAAGTGGAGTTGATTCTAAAGCTGTATGAGGGGGAGTAGGCAGATGAAAAAGATTGAAGCCATTATTAAGCCTTTTAAGTTGGATACCGTAAAAGAAGGTTTAATGGAGCTTGGCATAAAAGGTCTAACCGTTAGCGAAGTTAAAGGATACGGAAGACAAAAAGGCCATACAGAGATTTACAGAGGGGCAGAATATGTCGTTGATTTTTTGCCTAAGGTTAAAATAGAAGTTGTTGTGGAAGATGAGATGGTAGAAGCCGTTATAGAAAAGATAATAGAGACGGCTAAGACAGGCAAAATAGGTGATGGTAAGATATTTGTAATTCCAATTGAAGAAGCAATAAGGATAAGAACATCCGAAAGAGGCAAAAACGCCATTTAAATAAATGTATGATTTTAAAGAAAAAAAGAGAAAAGAAAAGGTTGAATTATTCAACAAGCTTAAACAGTACAATAGATTAAGAAGAAGAGTAAGGTATGTAGTTAAAACACACACAAGTTGGGTTGATAAGACACTTTGCGAATTCTTGGGTAGGTTCAATTTTTCCAAAGAATTTGCCGTCGTTAGCTTAGGCGGATACGGCAGAAGACAACTCAATCCATTCTCTGATATAGATATATTGATACTCTCAGAGAATAAAAACGAGAAATTTGAAGAGCTTGTAAGGGAGATCTATGACCTTTTCTATTTTTTAGGGTATGATTGTTCGGTTGGCTTTAGAAGTTCAGAAGAGTCAATAGAAGATGCCTTAAAAGACGATACGATAATGACTTCTTTTTTAGATGCCAGACTTGTTTATGGAAACAAGCTGTTGTTTGATAGATTTGTTGAATTGTTTTTTAAAGAAGCCATAGAAAAGAAAAAAGAAGAGTTTGTAGAAAACAAGATTAACTATTTAAGAAAGAGATACGATAAATACGGCAATACGGTATTTGTGCTTGAGCCCAATGTCAAAGAAGGAGTAGGCGGTCTAAGGGATTACCATACGCTTGTTTGGATATCAAAGGTGTTATACGGCACAAAGAGTGCGCTTGATATGAGAAAGCAGGGTATTCTTCAGGCAGATGATTATGCAAGACTTAGAGATGCGCTGTATTTCTTGTGGCAGGTTAGAAATGCGTTGCATTTTGAAAGCGAAAGAAAGAATGATGTTTTATATCTTGATATGAGAGAGAAGATAGCCGAGGATCTTGGTTTTATCTCAAACAGTAGGTTTTCATCTTCTGAAAGACTTATGAGACGATACTATTACAATACCCGCAACTTAGAAAGGGTTGTTAATACTTATATCAATACGCTTACTGCAAAAGAGAATCGCAACAGGGCTTTCTTTTATTTAGATGATACGGTGAAAAGTAACGGTGAGTTGGAGATTGATGAAGAGATAGATTTCAGGCAGCTTCTGTTTTTGTTTTATTATTCTGCTTTGTATTCTAAGGGTATATCGGTTAGCACGCTTAGAAAGATAAAAGGACTACTGCAGCTTGTTCAAAAGTTTAGGTCTGATAAGACATTTGCCTTTGTGTTTAAGAATATACTCTCATTGAATCAGCCGATAACAAAAACCATAAGAATAATGCATGAAGTAGGATTTTTGGATAGATATATCCCAGAATTTGGTAATATCTGCTGTTTGACGGAAGATAGCCTTTATCATAAGTACACAGTAGATGAGCATTCCATTCAAGCTTTGGGTCATCTTGATGAGCTATATTATTATGATGTGCCAAAGACATTTGTTATGAGACTTGCACATATCTGGAAGAATTTAGAGCCATTTGATAGGTTGGCTTTGAGACTCGCCGTTCTTCTGCACGACATAGGAAAGATAGAAAAGAAGCATCATGAGATAATAGGCGCAGAGATGGTTGATAAGATAGCAAAGAGATTAAGACTTGGTGAGAGTTTAAAAGATAAGGTTAAGTTTTTGATACGGTATCACCTTCTTTTGAATAAGATTGTTTCGACATTAGATATAGAAGACCCAAAAACATTGGATGATTTCTTAAAGATTGTTGATAGTAGGGATAAGTTGAATCTCCTTGTTCTTCTGACTTATGCCGATATGAAGGCTGTGAATGATAATGTGTGGACTTCGTGGAAGGAGAGTCTAATAGAGACAATCTACTTAAAAGCCACTTATGCGTTTGAGAATAAGAATTACGATGAGTATTTAAGGTTGAATGCATTGGATTCAAAAAGGAAGATTAAAGCCATTCTGGGTAAAGAGTATGCTGATCTTATAGATGAATTCCCAGATAACATATTTAATGATATTGATTTCAAAAGTATGGCTACATACATAAAAAATATAAAGGATACAACAAGGAATGTGTTTGTGTATAAGGAATCTGAAGAATTTGGTAAAATAGTGGTCTATTACGAGAATAGATTTGGTTTTTTTAATACCATAAGCGGAATACTTGCCTGTCTTGATATAAATATAATAACGGCAAAATCGTATAACCTTCACTCTAATAGAAAGATTGTGGATATATTTAGAGTAAAGTTTGATTCTGCTTCTGATATAGATGATTATGTTATAGAAGATATGTTATCTTCTGTCGAGTCTGGCAAATTTGATATAGAAGAGTGTATGCAGCAGAAAAAAGGTAAGTTTTTAACAAGGCTTGAGAAGGCTAAACTTGAGATGTCGCTTCAGAATGTGAATGTAATTGTTGATAACAACATCAGCGATTTATATACTGTTGTTAGGATATATGCGCCAGACAGAATTGGTCTGGTCTATTATATCACGAAGGTATTTAGGAATTTTAGGTTTCAGGTTGGTATGTTTATTCTTGATACGAAAGGCACAATGGCTGTTGATACATTCTATGTTGTTGATGAGAAGTTCAGGAAGATCTATTCACAGAAGCTTGTTGACCTGTTAAAAAGTAAACTGTATGAGGTATTAATTTGAGAAAAGAACCTATCAAGGTCAGCGATATATCAAAGGTTATACCGATCGGCCAGAAGGTTATTGTTTATGTGGAAGAAGGCAATTTTAAAGGCACATATTCAAGTTTTATTTACGATATAGACGAAGCCAATAATGTTTATATCTCTATGCCTACAAATGAGAATGGCCTTAAAGCTGTGGTAAGAGAAGGCGAGAGATTGGAAGTAAGTTTTGTCGATAGGCGTGGCTTTAGAATTGGATTTACATCAAGACTAAAAGAGATAGTCAACAAGGATGGCCAAGTTATATACAAGCTTGATACACCTACATCGTTAGCAAGGGTTGAATTAAGGGAGAATTTCAGGGTTCCTGTTTTGATAGAAGCATCCTTTTATGTGTTTAAGAAGGGAAAGATAGAGAAAGCCAAAGGCACGATTTTAGATATAAGCGCAGGTGGTGTTAAGCTATCGACTGACATAGAACTTGAAGTAAGGGATAAGTTATACCTTGAATTCGATTTAGGCGGAACGAAACTTGAAGAGATAGAAGCAGAAGTCGTAAGAAGGGCGATAACAGGTGAAGAAGGCGTTAAGCATTATGGCTTGCGTTTTGTTGACCTATCAAAAGAAGAAGAGGATATGATAATCAAATTCTGCATATCAAAGCAGCTTGAACTTGCAAGAAAGATGCGAGGTCTGGAGTAGAAGTGGATATATCAAAGCTAAAAGAAGCGAAGGTTGCCGTTGTTGGTGATTTAATCTGTGATAAGTATGTATTTGGCAAGGTTGAGAGAATATCGCCTGAAGCACCTGTCCCTGTTGTGCGGGTTGAAAAAGAGAGCTATTTTTTAGGTGGTGCATCGAATGTTGCCTTAAACCTTAAAAGTCTCGGTGCCTTTGTTAGACTGTTTGGCGTGGTTGGAAACGATACATGTGGAAAACGCCTGTTGAATATGATTAGAGACAGTGGCATAGAGACAGACGGCGTGCTTGTGCTGGATGATAGACCAACAACGCTTAAAACAAGGGTTATAGCCCAATCCCAGCAGATTGTTAGGTTTGACAGGGAAAAAATTCTAAAGATTGACAAGAAGGTTGCCTTTGAGATAGCAAAAATGATTAAGGAAAGCGGCGTGAATGCCGTTATTATCTCTGATTACGGCAAGGGCGTTGTCAGTGAATATCTAATTGAATCCATCGTTGATCTGGGCGTTTTTGTTGCCGTTGATCCCAAAATAAAGAATGCTTATGCCTATAAAAATGTTGATATAATAACGCCAAACCTAAAGGAAGCTAAAGAGATAAGCGGCGTTGAGATAGATGCGTTTGTAAATGGTATAGAACTTGCAGCCAAAAAGATCATAAAAAAGACAAAATGCAAGTATCTGCTTATAACTCAAGGTGAAAAGGGTATGAGTCTATTTGATAAAGATGGACTTATTATGTATCAGCCATCAAAAGCTAAGGATGTATATGATGTTACAGGTGCTGGAGATACGGTTATAGCAACGCTTACGGCTGCAATCTCTGCAGGTTTTAATATAAAAGATGCCGTTAGGCTATCAAATACGGCTGCGGGCATAGTTGTTGGTAAGATGGGAACGGCTACAGTAGATTTAGAAGAATTGAAAAGAGAACTATGAGTGTTGCTATTCTGATACCTGCACGATACTCATCAACCAGATTTGAAGGTAAGGTGCTTGCAAAGATCGGTTCTAAAACAATGGTAAGGGTGGTTTATGAAGCAGTCGAAAAGTCGGAATATGCCGATTTTGTGGCTGTTTTGACCGATGATAAGCGTGTTGTTGAAGAGATTAAATCATTTGGTGGTAATGTATTTGAAGTAAAAGGCAACTTTAACAGCGGCACAGACAGAATAGCTGCCTTTGTGAAGAATAACAGGTTCGATTACATTGTAAATATGCAGGCAGATGAGCCATTAATTGATGCAAAAACGGTTGATAAGCTTATAAAATGTATAATGGAGAACAACTCAGATATGGCAACGCTTGTATCCAAAGCAAAAGAAGAAGAGATTGACGATGAGAATGTTGTAAAGGTTGTTGTTGATAATGATGGATATGCACTTTACTTCTCACGCAGCAGAATTCCCTTTAGTAGAAATCCATTTGATGGGTATTTGAAGCATGTTGGTATATACGCTTATTCGTTTGATGCTTTGATGAAGTTAAGTTCATTTAATCCTTCTTCGCTTGAGCTTGCCGAAGGCCTTGAGCAGTTAAGGGCACTTCAGAACGGTATCAGGATAAAAACATGTATGACGGATAAATTTTTAATAGGTGTAGATACAAAAAAAGATTTAAGAAAGGTTTTAAACTATTTGGAGATAGAAAATGGCTAAAGCCAATGTTGTTTTGGGTGTAACTGCAAGTATAGCCATATATAAGGCTTTGGAAGTTTTAAGTCTTTTGAAAAAGAAAGGCTATGCTGTAAGGGTTGCAATGACAGAAGAAGCCCAAAAGATGATCTCACCCGTTGTTTTTGAAGCTTTGACGAATGCCAAAGTTTATACGGATGTGATGGAAGAGATTGAAGATAAGGATACAAACATCACGCATGTTGCTTTGGCAAGGTGGGCTGATGTCTTTGTTGTTGTGCCTGCAACGGCCAATATTATTGCTAAGATGGCTTGTGGCTTTGCAGATGACCCTGTCAGCATAATTGCACTTACAACAAAGGCTTATAAAATTATAGCACCTGCGATGAATACGGATATGTATCTAAATCCAACTGTTCAGAAAAACCTTAAAACCCTAAAAGAAAACGGTGCTATTGTGGTTGAGCCAATTGATGGTGATCTTGCATGCAATACAAAGGGTGTTGGGCATATAGCTTTATGTGAAGATATAGTTGATGTCGTTGAATCGTCGCTCTATTTTAAGCATTTTGAAGGCAGAAAGGTGATTGTAACTGCAGGACCGACAGCAGAACCGATAGACCCTGTAAGGTATATAACAAACAGATCAAGCGGTAAAATGGGTTTTGCTTTGGCTAAGATGGCAAAGTTTATGGGCGCAGATACGACACTTATTGCAGGTCCTGTCTGTTTAAGAGAGCCCTACGGCGTAAAAAGGATTGATGTTGAAAAGGCAGTTGATATGCTTGATGCTTTAAAAAGGGAGATATCAAAAGCAGAAGGTGAGATAATCCTTATAATGGCTGCAGCTGTTGCCGATTTTAAGCCAAAAGAGTATAAAGAGAGCAAGATAAAGAAAAGTGGCGATGAATTTGTTTTATCGCTTGATGAGAACCCTGATATAACAGCTGAGATTAACAGATTTGCTAAAGAAAATGGTAAAAATTTAAGAATTGTGGGATTTGCTGCTGAAACAGACGATTTGATTGAAAATGCAAAGAAGAAGATAGAGAGAAAAGGACTTGAATTCATAGTAGCAAACGATGTTTCAAGAAGCGATATAGCCTTTGGCAGCGATGATAATGAAGTTATTTTGATTTATGCAAATGGAAAAGAAGAGAAGCTAAAGAAGGCTTCAAAAGAAGAGATAGCTTTTGAGATTTTAAGGAGGCTGATTTGATTAAAGTAAGAAATAGAGACGATATAAATAGTATAGCCGATTTTTTAAAGAGTAGAAGATTTGATTTTTCAAGATTTGAAGATACTGTTAAGAGAATCATTGAAGATGTAAAGAACAATGGTGATGATGCTCTTTTTAAATATACGAAGCAGTTTGACGGATTTGATGCAAATAGGGACAATATCGCTGTAAAACAAGAAGAGATAGAAGAAGCCAAGAATTTTATACCTGATAAGCATAAAGAGATAATCAGGTGTGCAGCAGAAAGGATTGAGAAGTTCCATAAGGCTTTTTTGCCTAAATCTTCGTTTATTGAAGAAGATGGCGCTATTTTAGGTAATAGGATTACACCTGTGAACTCTGCTGGTTTGTATATCCCAGGTGGTAAAGCTGCTTATCCATCAACGGCGTTAATGACTATTATACCTGCCGTTGTTGCAGGTGTTGAGAATATTCAGATTGCAACACCATCGAAGGGTGGCAAAGCCAATCCGTATGTGCTTTATGTTGCTGACCTTTATGGTGTAGAGAAGATTTATAAAGTGGGTGGTGCTCAAGCTATAGCTGCTTTTGCCTATTCAACCCAAACCATAGAGAAGGTTGATGTTATTGCAGGCCCGGGCAATATCTATGTTGCTTTGGCCAAAAAGCTTGTGTTTGGTGATGTTGGTATAGATTCTGTAGCAGGTCCATCGGAAGTGATGGTTGTTGCCGATAAAGATGCAAATGTTGAATATGTAGCAAGGGATCTGTTATCTCAAGCCGAACATGACGAGATGGCTGGTTGTTTCTTTGTTGGATTGGATGAGAAGCTAACAGTTGAAGTTGAAAAGAGGTTTTTTGAGCTTTCAAGAGATAACCCACGAGCAGATATAACAAAGCAGTCGGCAAAGAATGCATTTTTTGCTTTTGTTGAAGATGTTGAACTTGCAGCAGAACTTGTCGATCTTGTTGCGCCTGAGCATCTTGAGATTCAACTCAAAGAACCTTATCTGTTTATAAATCGCATAAGGAATGCAGGTGCAATATTTGTGGGTGAATTTACGCCCGAGCCTATCGGCGATTATGTTGCAGGGCCTAACCATACACTTCCCACATCGCAGACGGCACGATTCTTCTCACCTTTATCTTGCGAGACATTTATGAAAAAAAGCAGCCTGTTGCACTTTAGCAAGAAGGGTTTTATGAAGGTTGCACAGTGTGCTTCTGAATTTGCAAACTTAGAAGGCTTGTTTGCGCATAAGGGTTCAGTAGATGTCAGATATAAGGATAGTTAAACCCACACTAAACGATGTGGACGATATATACAAACTTGTCTTTTATTTTGCCAAAAAGGGTGATATACTCCCGCGAAGTAAAGATAATATAGCAGAAAGAATTAGAGAGTTTCAGTGTGCTAAGGACGGTGAAAATATTATAGGTGTAAGCAGTTTAAGGATTTTTTATCCGTATCTTGCAGAGATACGCAGTATTGCCATATATGAGAATTATCAAAGTATGGGTATAGGTAAAATGCTTGTTAGTGCCTGCATAGAAGAAGCTAAATACTTGAATGTTAAGGATATATTCGCTTTGACTTTTAAGAAGGAGTTCTTTTTAAGGTTGGGTTTTAGGTTGATAGATAAAAAAGAGTTGCCATCAAATAAGATCTGGGAAGATTGCATACACTGCCAGCTGTTTCCTAACTGCAAAGAAGAAGCTGTAATATATTCTATTTCTTAATCTGTTTTTAATATATCTGCTTTTCTTATAGATGTGTGATAATTGACAAGAATGCCACAATTTTATATTATTTGCTTCCAAAGTTTTTTAAGGAGGCAGAGAAAGTGGAATGGATGAAAAACTTAAAGGAGTATGTCCCACCTTCTTTCGTGGTAGAAAGGGATGACTATAGATGCATTAGGTGCAAGGCTTGTGTTGAGCAGTGTTCGTTTGGAGCAACATTTTACGATGAAGACGAAGATAAGGTTTGGAACTGGAATGCCAAGTGTGTGGGTTGTAATAGGTGTGCTGCAATATGTCCCACAGAAGCCATAACAGTTAAAAGGGCTGATCCTACATACAGGTATAATCACAACTGGAATACCCATATAGATGGTCTGAAAAAAAGGGCTATTTTTGGTGGAACGCCAGTTGTATCAATGGGAAATGATAAACCGTATCCTATCTATTGGGATCATATGCTTCTTAATGCTTCTCAGGTTACAAATCCTTCTATTGACCCTTTAAGGGAACCGATGGAATTAAAGACATTCTTGGGAAGAAAACCTGCTAAGGTTGAAGTTAGCGACAGCGGGTTAAAAACTCGGCTTGCTCCACAGCTTGAGCTTGAAATACCTATTATGTTTGCTGCTATGAGTTATGGAGCGCTAAGTTATAATGTTATCGAATCATTAGGAAGGGCAGCCCAATACATGGGCACATATTACAACTCAGGCGAAGGTGGATTAAATAAAGACCATTATAAGTTTAAGGGAAACATAATCGTTCAGGTTGCTTCTGGTAGATTTGGTGTTCATAAGGATTATTTGGATGTCGGAAGCGCTATAGAGATTAAGATAGGTCAGGGTGCAAAGCCCGGTATTGGTGGCCATCTACCTGGCGAGAAGGTTTCTGAGACGATTTCTGAGACAAGAATGATGCCTAAGGGTTCGGATGCTTTATCACCTGCTCCACATCACGATGTCTATTCAATTGAAGATTTAAGGCAGCTTATATACGCTTTAAAGGAGGCAACAGAATACAAAAAACCAGTTGCTGTGAAGATTGCGGCTGTTCATAATGTTGCAGCTATTGCAAGCGGCGTAGCAAGGGCAGGCGCAGATATAGTTGTTATTGATGGATTCAAGGGTGGAACAGGTGCATCGCCACAGGTTATTAGAGATAACATTGGTTTGCCACTTGAAGTTGCTTTAGCTGTTGTTGATGAGAGATTGCGATCAGAAGGTATCAGACAGGATGTCTCGATTGTTGCAAGTGGCGGTATAAGAAACTCAATGGATGTGGTAAAAGCTATAGCGCTTGGTGCGGATGCCGTTTATATAGGAACAGCAGCACTAATTGCTATAGGATGCACAATGTGTCAGCAGTGTCATACAGGCAAGTGTGCATGGGGAATTTCAACCCAAGATCCACATCTCTCAAAAAGGGTTAATCCAGACATTGCAAGTAAAAGGCTTATAAATTTGCTTGAAGTGTGGGCGCTTGAGATAAAAGAGACGATGGGTGCTATGGGTATAAATTCCATAGAGTCTTTAAGAGGCAATAGACTCAATCTTCGTGGTGTTGGTCTTAATGAGAAAGAGTTAGAAATACTTGGCATCTTGCCAGCCGGAGAGTAAGGAGAAGGTATCGATGAAAGTGGTAAAAATAAAGGAAGATAATTGTGTTTACTGTCATTTATGTGAAGTTGCCTGCATCGTTGAACATTCCCAATCCAAGGACATAATAAAGGCATTCAAAAGGGAAGAGCGCCCAATAGCGCGATGCAGTGTAGAGTTTAATTATCCTGTTTCTTTGAGTGTAATGTGCCGACATTGTGATGATGCACCATGTATGGAAGCCTGCCAGAATGGTTCTATGCATAGGGATGAGCGTGGCTATGTTGTTGTTAATCCAGATACATGTGTTGGGTGTTGGATGTGTATAATGGCATGTCCTTACGGCGTTATAAAAAGGGATACGCGCAGAGAGATATGGGGTCTATCAACAAAGTGCGACTTATGTCCTGATAGAGAGATTCCAGCCTGCGTTGAAGCATGCCCAAATGAAGCTTTAACTTTTGAAGAACTGTAAGGGGAAGGATATGAGAGTCGTAATAGTAGGAAACTCTGTGGCAGCCATAAATGCTATAGAAGCTATAAGGGAGAAAGACAAAATCTCAAAGATTACAGTTATATCGGATGAGAGCTATAGAGCCTATTCTCACCCTTTGTTGCCTAATCTTGTAATAGGTGAAGTAAGCAGATCCGAAGAGAGATTCTATTACAGAAGAAATGATTTTTACGAAAAGAATAAGGTTGATACTCTGCTTGGTAAAAGGGTTGTGAAGATTTTACAAAAGCAGAAGCAGGTGATTTTAGAAAATGATGAGAAGATAGAATACGACAAGCTGCTTATAGCCTGTGGCGGAAAGCCTATAAAACCACCAATGGAAGGGCTTGAGCTTGAAGGTGTCCATACGCTTACGAATATTAAATCTGCTGATAAATTGAGAAAGGATTTAAAAAATATAAAGCATTGTGTCGTTATTGGTGGTGGACTAATAGGAAGCAAGACAGCTGAGAAACTTGCCAAAAAGGGTATAAAGGTTACGCTTGTTGAGTTGATGAGAAGGGTGCTGTATCCTGTTTTGGATGACACTGCTGCTGATTATATACATAAAGAACTTAAATCCTTGGGTGTTGAACTTATCCTTAATGATTCTGTAAGTGCTATCCTGGGTGATAAAAGGGTTAAGGAAGTAGAGCTAAAAAGCGGCAAGAAGATTGAGGCAGACGGCGTTGTTGTTGCAGTTGGTGTTGCACCGAATATGGATATGGCAAAAGAAGCTGGATTGGAAGTTAATAAGGGTGTCGTTGTAAACGATTTTATGCAGACATCGGACGAGAATATATTTGCTGCAGGTGATGTTGCAGAAGCATACGATATGGTGTTAGGAATAAAAAGGCCTATTCCTATTTTGCCTTTGGCTGCAAGACAAGGCAGAATTGCAGGCTTAAATATTCTTGGCGGCGATGTGAAGTATAAAGGTGGATTTGCTACGAATTCAATCACCATAGGGAAGGTTAGTTTCATATCTATGGGTATTGTTGATTCTGATGAGCTTGAAATCTTGAAGATTAAAAAAGATGGAGAGTATAGAAAGTTTCTAATAGATGAAGAGAACAGGCTAAAAGGTATGATTCTTGTTGGGAATATTGAGAAGGCAGGAATGTTCAACTGGATGATACAGAATAAACTGGATGTGTCTTGGATGAAGGATACATTCCTAAATAGTGATTTTGGATGGAAGTATTTTAATAAAGCCTTTAGGGTCTTAAGGCTGGATAGAAAAATAAAATAGGGTGGTTAAAATGGAGCTTGTTAAGGATATATCGGGTTGTGGTATAGCTGGGTTTATAAATACTGACGGTGAGCGCATCTCGGGAACCGACATAGTTGATGCTATTACTTTGATGAAAGATAGGGGCAACGGACTGGGTGCAGGTTATGCAGCATACGGCATCTATCCTGATTTTAAGGATTTCTACGCTTTGCATATTATGTATGACGATGAGTATGCAAGAAAGAAGACAGAAGAGTATCTTGAAAGAAAGGTGCATATAGAACAGCATGGTGGTCTTCCCACAAGACCAATAAAGAAGAAAAGACCAATATTCTTTGTCTATTTCGTCCAGCCAAGAGAGCAAAGCACAAAAGGTGAATCCGAAGAATTTAGGCTTGAAGAAGCCGATGAGTTTATCTTTAAGCTTGTTATGTTTATAAATGAAAGGATAGATGGCGCATTTGTCGTATCAAGCGGTAAAAATATGGGTGTATTTAAAGGTGTTGGTTTCCCAGATGAGATAGCAAACTTCTTTAAGGTTGATGAGTATAAAGCGTTCTGCTGGACTGCGCATAATAGGTTTCCGACAAATACGCCAGGTTGGTGGGGCGGTGCACATCCATTCTCGTTGCTTGGATGGAGTGTTGTGCATAACGGTGAGATATCATCCTATGGTGCAAACAAGCGATACCTTGAGATGTTTGGTTATAAGTGTACCCAAAAGACAGATACAGAAGTTGTTGCCTACCTTTTGGATTTGTTGATAAGGAAACATGGCCACTCTTTAAATACTGTTGCCAAGATATTTGCTCCACCGTTGTGGAGTGAGATAGAGATAATGGATGATAAGGATAAAGAGCTTTATACAGCCTTAAGAATGGTTTATGGTGGTGCAATGCTTAACGGGCCGTTTTCAATAATTGTGGGTTTTAAAGGCGGTATGTTTGGCTTGAATGATAGGATAAAGTTAAGACCACTTGTTGTTGCAAAGAAGGGTGCCAATGTCTATATGGCAAGCGAAGAATCAGCAATAAGATTTATAGCAGACGATTTAGACGAGATATATATGCCAAAAGCTGGTGAGCCAGTAATAGCCATGCTAAGCGATGAGGCTTTTCAGAAGGTTTATGGCACAAAGGAGAGAAGTTATGTATGAGATAGATGCAAAAGGTGTTTATTATAGAGATTTGAATGAAGAGATAAGAAAAGCAATAAGAGACCACAAGAAGAACATCGTGTTGCATAATGTTTGCGGCCAGTATTACATAGGTTGTGGTTTAAACGATAAGGATGTGAAAATAACGATAAACGGTGTACCAGGCAACGACTTGGGTGCCTTTATGAATGGGCCCACGATTATTGTTAACGATGATGCTCAAGACGGTGTTGGCAATACGATGAATGGTGGCAAAATAGTGATTTATGGTAACGCTGGCGATGTTGTGGCATACAGTATGCGTGGCGGCAAAATATTTATAGAAAAAGATGTTGGATATAGAGCCTGTATTCACATGAAAGCATACAAGGAGATGAATCCAACGGTTGTTATAGGTGGATGCTCTGGTGCGTTTATGGGCGAATATATGGCAGGTGGAACACTGATTCTTCTTGGTTTGACAAAGAAGGAAGATAAACCAATAACAGGTGTTTATCTTGCAACGGGTATGCATGGCGGCAAAATATTCATAAGAGGCAAAGTGCCTGAGCATCTTTTGTGGAAGGAAGCCATAATGGTTGAGCCCACAAAGGAAGAGTTTGAGAAAATCGAAAAAGAAGTTAAAGAATTTTGCAATCTTTTCAAAATTGATTATAATAAAGTTATGGAAGAAGAGTTTGTAAAGGTTGTCCCAAAATCGACAAGACCTTATGGACACCTTTACATTCCAGGCCCATAAAAAGGGCAATGTTGGCCCTGGGGCATGCGTGATGGACTTTTTTCCTTAGAGCCAACACCTAACAATGGGGGGCCGGCTTCAGGTGCTTGGCGGGCAAGCCTTCGCAAGAAGGACATACCGCCTGCACCTGCGACGCTCCCACCTATCGTTGTTAGGTTCTAGGAAGAAGATCACACACGGTGCCCTGGGGCTATTTAGATAAATTTATTGGCAATACGCCTGAGGATAGGCTTTGAAAAATAAACAGAGAAATCAGCTCCTTGAAAAGAGAGGGGCTTTAAATAGATCGTTTGTAAAACATAAAAGTAGAGTAATAAGCAAGAAGGTTTTTAACCTATTAAAAAAGAAAAGGGTAGTTGCTTCTTACTCTCCCTATCGCAACGAGCCTGACCCTAATCTTCTGTTTCCTAAGGATTTTTTATACTTTCCGAAGGTTTATAGTGTTAAGAAAGCCCAGATGAGATTTTTTAGGGGGATTCTTGTTAAATCTTTCAAGGGCATTAAAGAACCAAAACTCAACAAAAAGGCTATTCATAAGAAGCAGATTGAAGGTATTATTGTTCCAGGTGTAGGTTTTGATGAGAGAGGCTACAGGCTTGGCTATGGCTTAGGTTTTTATGATAGGTTTCTTAAAGATTTTAAGGGTTTAAAGGTTGGAGTTGCATTTGACTGTTGTGTTGTCAATGAGATTGTGCATTCCGAAGATGATATTCCTGTTGATGTGTTGATTACTGAGAAAAGAGAAATTTTTTGTAGGTTAAGGAGATGAGACGATGGGAACTACAGAGATAATTATCGTGATAGTTTTGGCTTTGATAGTTGGTATTATGGTAGGTATTATTGGCTATTACCAGTTTGCCGTTAAGAAGAAGGAATACGCAAAAAGAAAAGCCGAAGATATTATTCAGGATGCTGAGAAAGAGAAAGAGAATATTATTAAGGCTGCTCAGATTGAAGCGAAAGAGTATCTCATCAAGGCAAGAAATGAGATAGAAGCCGAAGAGAGAGAGATAAAAAAAGAGCTTCAAAAGTGGGAGAAAAGGCTTCAGTCTAAGGAGAGCAACCTTGAAAAAAGACAGGCTTATTTGGATGAGAAGATAGAATTCGTCAACAAGAAACAGGAAGATATTAATGCTATTGAGAAGCAGCTTGAAGAGAAGATGCAGGAAGTGGATAAGATACTCAAGCAACAACAGGAGAAATTGGAAGAAATCAGTTCAATGACGAAAGAAGAAGCCAAGCAGAAGTTGATTGAGAGTATTGAAGATGAAGCAAAAAGAGAAGCGGCAGCAAAGATAAAGAAGATGGAAGAGGATTTAAGGAATGAAGCCAAGCGCCTCTCTCAGGATATTTTGATTACTTCAATGGAGAAGATAGCAAGCAGTTATGTGGCTGAAAGGACAGTTGCCACTGTTACACTGCCAAACGACGAGATGAAGGGTAGAATTATAGGAAGAGAAGGTAGGAATATAAGGTCATTTGAGAAGGAGACAGGAACAGACTTGATTATTGATGACACACCAGAAGTTGTTGTTATATCAAGTTTTAATCCATTGAGAAGAGAAATAGCAAAGATTGCCCTTGAAAGATTGGTAAGCGATGGAAGGATACATCCTGCAAGGATAGAAGAGACAGTTGAGAAGGTAAGACAAGAACTGTATCAGGAAGCAGCAGAAGAAGCCAAGAAGGTTGTATTTGACCTTGATATAGGTGATTTGCATCCTGAACTTATCAAATATTTGGGTCTTCTAAAGTACAGAACAAGCTATACACAAAATGTGCTTGCCCACTCTGTTGAAGTTGCATATCTAAGTGGTCTTATGGCAGCAGAATTGGGTTTAAATGTGAAGTTAGCAAAAAGGGCAGGCTTGCTGCATGATATTGGCAAGGCTGTGGATCAGGAAGTAGAAGGTTCACACACAAAGGTTGGTGCAGACCTTGCCAAGAAGTACGGAGAAAACGAATATGTGGTTAATGCCATTATGTCGCATCATGGTGAGATTGAACCAAATTGTCCAGAGAGTGTGCTTGTTGCCATAGCAGATACGCTGTCTGCTGCAAGGCCAGGAGCAAGAAGGGAGAGACTTGAAAGCTATATCCAGAGACTTGAAGAGCTTGAAAATATAGCCAAGACAAAAGAAGGCGTTAAAGAAGCATACGCCATTCAAGCAGGAAGAGAATTAAGGGTTATTGTTGAACCAACCATGTTAGATGATAATGAGAGCTTTATGCTTGCAAGGGATATAGCAAAGGATATAGCAGATAAGATAACATACACGGGTCAGGTTAAGGTCGTTGTGATAAGGGAGAACAGGGCAATTGAGTATGCAAATTAGGATTTTATTTGTTGGCGATATAGTTGGGAAACCAGGAAGAAACACCTTCAAAAGCTTGATAGATGATTTAAAAAGGGAATACGAACCTGATGTTGTGATTGCCAACGCTGAAAATGCTGCAGACGGTTTTGGCATAACAAAGAAAATTTATGACGACTTGTCTAAGTATGCCGATGTTTTAACGATGGGTAACCATGTGTGGGACAAGGAAGAGATATTCTCATGGATAGATGATGTTGATAAGATTATAAGGCCTGTGAATTTACCTGTTGGATCAGCAGGTTGCGGGTTTAAGATCTTAACCGTAAAAGGTGTGGATGTGATGGTGATAAACGCTATCGGCAGGGTATTTATGAATCCTGTCGATAGCCCTTTTTCTGTTTTGGATGAGCTGATTGATAGATATAGTAATGTTAGTATAAAGTTTATCGATTTTCATGCAGAAGCGACAAGCGAAAAACAGGCTATAGGATGGTTTTTGGATGGTAAGGTGTCTGCAATAGTTGGCACACATACGCATGTCCAGACGGCTGATGAGAGAATCCTACCCAAAGGAACGGCTTATATTAGCGATGCTGGTATGACAGGATGCCACGATGGCATCTTGGGTTTTAAATATGAAGAAGCGCTTGAAAGGTTTATAAAGGCTATACCGAAAAGGCTTAAAGTTTGCAAAACAAACCTAAAACTTGACGGTGTTGTAATTGATATTGATGATAGCGGCAAAGCCTTAAAAATTCAAAGAATCTCAAAATCGTTTGAGCCTTGACATTTTTCAACTGTTTTTAATGAACTAAAGCTTAAACACTGCCAAGCGTGGTAGATTGTTGAAGTCGTTTTTGGCGTATAGATAGCCTTTTAGCTGCTTTA
>CAYTZD010000031.1:0-3309 GCA_964442345.1 uncultured Hippea sp.
CATCGTTTGCCTCCTTAACAGATTCTTGGCATTTTATCAGAGATGGGCATTCTTAAAATTCTTTTTGACCCAAACGCAGTTTTTAGAACAACCTTGCCTTTAAGTTCGTTTTTTACTTCTCCTATTATGGTTGCATTTCTGCCTTTTGGGTTGCTTCTTAATATCTCAATTGTTTTTTCTGCATCATTTTTGTCAACGATTATAACCATTTTGCCTTCATTTGCTGAATAATACGGCTCAATGCCTAAAATCTCAGATATTACTTTAACTTCTTCCCTTACAGGAATCAAACTTTCTTCTATCTCGAAACCGAAATCTTTACCGTAGCATAGCTCGTTTAGACACATGGCAAGGCCGCCGCGCGTTGGATCTCTCATCATCTTTATCCTTAGATCGCTTTCAATAATTGGCAGAATCAGATCAACTAAATTTGATACATCACTTTTTAGCTTTGTATCAATACCTAAGTTCTCCCTTTCGTTTAAGATTGCAAAACCATGATCCCCTATGTATCCAGATACGATAACCTTATCGCCATCTTTTATGTCAGAGCCGTCAATTGCCCTTATTATTTTGCCTATGCCGGATGTGTTTATATAAACACCGTCGCATTTGCCGTTTTCAACGACTTTTGTATCGCCACAGACTATTTTTACATTGGCATCTTTGGCTTCTTTTCTCATCGAATCTGCTATCTTCTTTAATTGTTCTATCTCAAAGCCCGATTCGATAATAAAGGCACTTGAGATGTAAAGTGGTTTTGCACCTACACATAAAAGATCGTTTACAGTTCCTGAGACCGCAAGTTTTCCTATATCTCCACCTTTAAAAAAGAGTGGTTTTATGGAGTGGGAATCCGTTGTAAAGGCTATATCGCCTAAGATTGCAGCATCAAGTGAGTGTTCGGCTTTAAATACTTCTTCTATAAGTTCAAGCGTAAGTTTGCCGCCAGAGCCGTGATCAAGTGTTATCTTTTCATTCACCGTATCCCCCGTCGAACCAGTTTTTGCATGTGCCTTCGTCTGATACCATGCAGGGACCAATTGGGTTTAAAGGTGTGCATCTTTTTGCAAACAGTGGGCATTCAATTGGAGTAATGTTGCCCAAAATTACATCACTGCATCTGCAACCCTTCTGATGCTCTATGTAGGAGTTAGAGTAGTTTATTGAGAATTGTTTCTTGGCGTCTAATCTTTCATATTCATCTTTTAGTTCATATCCGCTTTCTTTGATTTCACCAAGTCCACGCCATATAGTATCAGTCAGATAAAAAACCTTGTTTAAAAACGCAAGTGCTTTCTTGTTGCCTTCGTATCTTACAACCCTATTGTATGAATTCTCTATCTTTGCTTCTTTGTTGTTTATTTGCTTTATTATCATCAAAACGGCAAGCATAACATCAGCGGCTTCAAAACCTGCAGCAACAGATGGTATGAAAAATTCATCTGTGAAACGCTCATACGGTTTTAGGCCTGATATTGTTGATGCATGACCTGGTAGGATAAGTCCATCCATTGAGATTTTACCTGATTTTAAAAGCGCATATACGCCGTTTGGCGTGTATTTATGCACGCTGTAGATGAAGAAGTTGTTAGGTAGGGTTAATTCGGCTATTGCTGCAGCTGTTGGTGCTGCTGTTGTTTCAAATCCACAGGCAAAAAATATGCATGGCTTATTTGTCTCTTTTGCTATCTCGATAGCATCGAATATGCTGTATATCATCTGAATGTCTGCACCCATTGATTTTGCTTTGGAAAAAGAGAGCCTGCTTCCTGGAACTTTCAACATATCGCCGAATGTTAATATCTTTACATCTTCTTTTAAAGCAAGGTCTATTACTGCGTCTATATCTTTTGAGCTTGTAACACAAACAGGGCAGCCAGGCCCTGCTATTAAATTTATATTCTCTGGCAATAAATCCCTTAATCCAAATCTGACAATAGAGTTTTCGTGTGTCCCACAAATGTGCATAATTTTTACTGTTTTTGAAAGCTTTGATGCTTCCTGTTTTATCGATAGCGCCAATCTCTTTACAATTTCTGGATTGTTGAATCTATCCAGATTCAATGCTGTCTCCTTCTAAAACCTGCTCAAGCAGTTTCATATTATCTATGGCTTCTTTTTCGTCTATCTTTTCTATTGCACATCCTGCGTGGACGATTACATAGTCTCCAACCTTTAAATCGTCAACCATGTGAAAGAAACAGTGCCTTTTTACGCCACCTGCTTCAACAACGCCGTTTTCTCCACCATCGTATATTTCTACAACCTTCATGGCTATGCCAAGGCACATTCTACTCTCCTTTTAAGGTTCTTGAATCTTTAGAACGATTTTCCCGAAGTGTTTGTCTTCTTCCATCAATCTGTGCGCTTCTTTTACATCGTCTATCGGGATGACCTTTTCTATTATCGGCACTATTGTTCTGTCTGCAAACTTAGGCATCACATTTTCTCTGAATGCTTTGATTATCTCGCTTTTCTCTTCAACGGGTCTTGACCTTAATACAGAACCTATAATCTTGTGTCTTTTTACCATCACAAGACCTAAATTTATCTCTGCCTTTATGCCACTTATGACGCCTATGATTACAAGTCTTCCTGCGTATGCTAAGGATTTTATGTTTGGCATCAGATACTTTGCGCCAACATGGTCTAAAATTACATCAACGCCTCTTTTGTTTGTGTATTCCCTGACCATATCTGAAAAATCGGGTGTCTCTTTGAAGTTTATAACCAAGTCTGCGCCTAACTCTTTTACCTTCTCTATCTTTTCGGGTGCTGCTGTTACGATGATTTTTACATCTTTTGTTAAGGCTCTTGTTATCTGAATAGCGGCTGTATTTACTCCACCACCGCCACCGTGAAAGATAGCATAGTTGTTATCCTTTAGCTCGCCCAATAAGAATACATTTAGGTAGGCTGTTATGTATGATTCGCAAACACATGCAGCTTCTTCAAAACTCATGCTTTCTGGGATTGGTATTAAGTGATCTGCGTATGCAACGGCGTATTCTGCATATCCACCGCCACCAACAAGACTCATAACCCTATCGCCAACCTTCCATCCTTTAACATCTTCGCCTAATTCTTCTATTATACCTGCCACTTCAAGGCCAAGTATTTCGCTTTCTCCGGGTGGTGGTGGGTATTTGCCTTCTCTTTGAACAAGGTCTGGTCTGTTTATCGATGTTGCTATCACCCTTATTAAAACCTGATTGGGCTTTGGTTTTGGTTTTTCAACATCAACAACCTTCAATACATCGATCCCACCAAATCCATCACATACTACGGCTTTCATGGACAACCTCC
>CAYTZD010000031.1:3409-9671 GCA_964442345.1 uncultured Hippea sp.
TTTATACCTGTTTGTCTTGCAATATTCAATGTATTTCTGACGATAGCATCGCAAAATGTATTATGAAACATTCTGGCAAGTTCAGATTTTGGTCTTTTTTCAAAAGCTATTTGTTTGATTGTCTCTGAAAAGTCTATCTTAAAATCTTCTATATTGTAATCAAATCTCTCTTTTGTATCTGATTGTATTGCCGTATAAGTTAGATTTATGGCTGCTTCTGCTTCATAGTTGCTTATCTCTGATATGCCAATTAAAGCACTTACGATGTCAAACAGTCTTCCGGCAGAACTTGTTTTCGTTGTTTTTGCAAATTTTACAACCTTTGCAAACTCTTTGTATTTTTTGAATAGTCTATGCTCAAAAGCTTTCTCGCCAAACAGATTGAAAAGTAAAAGCATGGCAAGTCTGTAAGGCTCTTTTATTGCTTTGTCGCCAAATGCAAATGGCATGTATGAGATATGGCCGATTCTTTCTATTTTTTTATCTTTGATAAAGAATTCACCACCCCAGATATAACCATCATCGCCATATCCTGTGCCGTCTAAGATGACACCAATTGCCGGTTCTTTAGCCTTATTTTCAAACAATACACTTGCAAAATGGGCCTTGTGGTGTTGCACCTTTATCACATTTTCAAAATTCTCATCTGCATAATTGCTTGATAGGTAATCAGGATGTTTATCGCAGACGACGATGTCAGGCTTGAAGTTAAAGAAATCCATAAAGTCTCTCACATTCCTTTTGAATCTTTCGTAATTTTCAAACTCTTCTAAGTTGCCTGTGTATTGGGATAGGATAACCTTATTTTTAAGGCTTATTGCTATATTGTTTTTTAAATCGGCACCTAAAGCTAAAATGTTAGGCTTTGTTTTTAGGTTTAAATATAAAGGTGCATATCCGCGAGCAAGTCTAAAGATAACTGTTTTGTTGGAATTTACCATGACTATTGAATCTTCAATGGGTCTTATAATCCTTCTGTTGTTTGTTAGAATATAGTCAACGCCTTTGAAATTTAAGGCATCTTTATCTTCGTATATCAGTGGTTTTTCTGTTAAATTTGCGCTTGTTGCTATGAGAAACTCAATCTCTGAGAAATAGAACAAAAGGATGTGAATAGGTGCATAAGGCAGCATAACGCCAAGATAAGGACTATTCAGCGTGGCATCTTTTAGAAATTCTAACTTTTTCTTTTTTAGTAAAACAATAGGCTTTATCTGGCTCTTTAGGAGCTTTTTCTCTTTTTCTGACACGAAGCAATGCTTCTCAACTGTTTCAATGTTTTTGACTATAACGGCAAACGGTTTGTTTTCCCTAAATTTTATCCCTTTTAGTTTCTCTATTGCATCTTTATTTGAAGCATCGCATATCAGATGATAACCGCCTATGCCTTTAAGCAGGATAACGGCACCGTTTTTAAGCTTGCTGCAGGCTTCCTTTATGGCTTGTATGTTTTTTGAGATGATTTTTTTATCTTTAATGAGAAAATACTCAGGCCCACAGCTGTTGCAGGCTATAGGTTGAGCATGGAATCTTCTATCTGAAGGGTCTGAAAACTCTTTTTTGCATTCATTACACATCTTAAAATGTCTCATTGTTGTTTTTTCTCTGTCGTATGGCGTTGATGTTATGATTGAAAATCGCGGGCCACAATTTGTGCAGTTTATAAAGGGATGCAAATATCTTCTGTTGTTTTCATCAAGTAATTCTTTAGCACATGCATCACATATTCCAAGATCCGGCGGAACAAATGCCGCACCTTCACTTTCGACTGATTCTTTTATAAAAAATTTATCAAATGCCTTCTTGTTTATTTCGATTTGCTTTATATCTATTGAATCTATAGAAGCATTTGCAGGAGAATTATCCCTTATAAGTTTTTCAATCTCATTTTTTGTTAAATTGGCTTCAAGATAAACTTCAACGCCTTTTGATGAGTTCTTCACCCAACCACTAAATCCTTTAAAGGCTTTATACATAGATGGTCTAAAACCAACAGATTGAACCGTGCCAGTAATAAGAATCTTAAAGGCTTTCATAGAATACCCATAGGGTGTATTAGGTTGTTCTCTATGAGAATATTTTTATCGTCCAATATAGATGTGTCGGAGATTTTTGCTATTTTATGGTCTGGGCTTATAATAACACACTTGTCGGCTAAAAGTTTTGCAAGTTTTATGTTGTGCGTAGCTATGATAATGGTTTTGTTCTTTTCTTTTAAATGTTTTAAAAAATCAACCACCCACCACTGTGTTTTTGGATCAAGAGAAAATATTGGCTCATCTAAAATCCATACATCGGGATTAAGCGTATAGATGGAAGCTATAGCAACCTTCTTCTTCTCTCCTTCGCTTAGGTTAAAAGGGAATTTATCAAGTATGTCTGCTATACCCATCTCTTCTGATACCTTAATTACTATCTCTTCAATCTTATCCTTAGAATAACCCATCTGAACAGGGGCAAAAGCCAGTTCATCTCTAACTGTCGGCAAAAATAACTGCGTGTCTGGGTCTTGAAAAACAAAACCAACGCTTTTTCTAAAAAATTCGTTAAATTTCTCATCTTTTATGGCTTTTTTGTCTATTTTTCTGCCAAATGCAAAGAATTCACCATTATCCGGTAGAATTAGCATATCTATTATCTTAAGTAGTGTTGATTTACCCGATCCATTTGCGCCAAGTATCACGGTGCATGTTGATTTTTCTATCTCTAAGTTAATTCTTTCCAATGCCTTAAAGCGACTATGATAGGAATAACTTACATCTTTTAATACAAAAACGGATTCCATATAATAAAAGTAGTTAGTATTAATATGCCAATCCAGACAAGATCGAAGCTGTTTAGTTCTAATTTGTCGTTAAACAGTTGGCTTGTCTTTTCTGTGTATCCACGAGATTGAAAGGCAAGGTAAATATTCTCTCCAGTCTGAATAGATCTATTCATAAACATGGCAGTTTTGCTTCCTAAGAATAGATAATCGCTTTTTACTGAAGGTTTTATCTCTCTGCTTACTTTGGCAAAATAGTTGTTTTCGATTAGTTTTAGTATGCTGAATATGTATCTATACCCTATAAGGAGAATCAGAATGCCGCTGTAGGGAACATAAAAGCTTCTTAATGCCGATATTAGCTTTGTCCACTTTGTTGTAAGCGGCAGAAGTATTGTTATGCCTACAGATGCAGATACCCTTAAAACAAGCATTGTAGCTGTATTAATCCCTTGACTTGTAATACTTAATCCAAATAGAGAGAATATCTCATCACCCGGCGTTATAAAACTAAATATTGAAGGTATGGCTATGATTAGGCTAAACAGTGGAATAAGAAGGAATCTTTTTAGAAAGAATGTTAATGGTATGCCTGAAAAAAGCGCAAATGCTAAAGCAAGAAAGCAAAAAAAGAGCAATTTTAATTGTGAATGTGTGATTGAGATGAGAATAAGGAGAAATAAACTGCCAATTAGCTTTATTCTTGCATCTACGCTTTGAAGGAAGCCGTCTTTTTGTGAGAATTCAGAATCAAAAATGATACGGTTTGCAGCAGTTGTAAGTTCTAAAATGGTTTTTCGTGTTGCTTTCATCTATTCTTTGTAATTATTTTACCAGCTATATAGAAAAAGGCTATAATAAGTAGAGATCCTATAATGGCAGATAGCATGTAGCCTATCGTGTCGCTTGTGCCTTTAACTGTATAATCTGCAAATGGTGCATTCCATAAATCTGAGAATTTCTTTAATCCTTCGGGTGCATATCCAATCATCTTTGATATGGTTTCTGAAGACCATTCGCCCCATGCATCACCTTCTGGTAGAAGGCCAAGTGGACTTAATACTGCAAGAAGACCCAATAAAAAAAGCAATTTTTTATAAAGTTGCACTGTCATGGTTCTCCTTAACTAAATAAAGATTCTTTTGTATGAAGACAAACACTAAAGCTGTAAATACGGCTTCTGCAAAGCCTGCCACTGTTAGGTGTGCTATCATCATAGCAGGTATAGTTTTTGATAAAGGATAAGGGCAATATAACGGGACACCATCTGCCGTATGAAACAGAATTGGTTGAATACCCAACTCGACGGCATCCAAAAAAGCTGCAACATTTATTCCGATATATCCTGCCACTGCTGCGGCAATCCACTTGTTTTTTACCCTTTTTGCCAATAATTTGTAAACGAGATACCCTGAAAACGGCAGCGCAATTGCCATATTAAACAGATTTGCGCCGTAGGCTAATATGCCGCCATCTCCAAAAAACACCGCCTGAATCAGTAAAGCACCCGCAATGCCAAGCACAGCTTCCCAGACACCAACTGTTATTGCTATCAATGTTCCACCTATAGCATGCGCTGTTGTTCCACCCGGCACAGGAATATTAAACATCATTATAATGAACGAGAATGCGCTTAAAATGCCAAGCAGCGGAATTGTTTTTGAATTTAGTCTTCTTGAAACCTTTTTTGTTGCTATTATAAGTGTAGGTATAGATACTGCATACATAGCCACACATGTTTGTGGGCTTAGGTATCCATCAGGGATGTGCAAAATACCACCTTGTTGTTCATATTCCATGCATCTTTTATCATTTGTTTGGTGTTTTTTCAAGTTATCTGTTTATGAAGTATTCTTCGTCAATTTCTGTCTCTTGGAGCGTTTTTATTTTCTCTCTTTGAAGTGATAATGCCCATTCTATTATCTTTTTTAGCTCATTCTTTCTGTTTGTTGAGTATTTATTTGAATACATGTTTTTGTCTGCTTCTTTAAATAGATCGTCTGGATCGTCAAATTCTCCATACTGAATGGCAAATCCCCACGATGCACTGATTCTCAACTTCTCCTTTTTATTGTGTTCCTTGATTTTTTCAAGCACCCTGTTGACAAAAATGGTCGCACCTTTTTCGTCTGTGTTTGGCATAAGTATGGCAAATTCATCACCGCCAATTCTTGCGACTACATCACTTCCACGAGATGTAGAAGAAAGTATTTCTGCCAACTTGCATATAATCTTATCGCCTATCTCGTGTCCCAATATATCGTTTGCTATCTTTAGGCCGTTTAAGTCAAACAGCATAAGCGTAAGCGGATAGTTTCTTTTGTTGAATAGCCGTTTTAGTTCTTCTTCGAAGTATCTTCTGTTGTATAAGCCTGTTAGGGTGTCGTGAAAGCTTAAATATTCAAGTTGTTTGTTTTTTATATATTCCTCTGTTATATCGTTGAACGAGATGATGATTAATGACTCTTTATCTAATCTAAAGAATGATGGATATACTTCAAACCACTTACTTTTACCATCAACAGTGCCAATGTTTATCTCGCAACTTTTGCAATTCTCTTTTTCATGAATGATTTTTAGGAATTTATATTTTAAACTGTCAGGAATATTTAACTCTTCTAATTTTAAAGTAGAATCACTTTTAACACCCAATAGTTCTTTGCCAAATGTGTTTATATATCTGAGTTTAGCTTTTTTATCCAAGACAATAATACCTGTTCTTATCTTGTCTAAGAATGTTTCAAAGGTTTTTAATGTTTTTTCTCTTTCTTTAAAGGTATTAACAACTTCAGTCACATCTGTGCCTATGCATACAATGCTTTTATCATCAGATCTGTAGAGTGTTACCTTAACTGTTTTATCTGGCGATAAACATTTCGTTGAAAATTCTATTGTGTAATTTTTATTTAGTATTGCATCAATTGTTAAGTTTGGCAAGGGATTAAATATCTCGTTAAGTTTTATCTCTGTTGATTCCTTTAATTCTTTTATATTTAGACATCGTTTCATAGCACCATTTGCGAATTTGAGAATTAACTCGTTATTCTCATTGGGCTTGAAAATACCTAAGCAGTTAGGCATATTCTCAGCAAGTAGCTCGAAACTTTTAAGTAAGACATTTATTTTTTTGTTTCTTTCTTCTAATTTGTCGAATAATTTGTTTATATATATTGCTATACTTTCAAATTCTTTTATTTTTATCTCATTAATATCTATTCTTTTTCCTCGCTTGTATTCATTAAAGAAGTTTCCTATTGTTGATATATCTTTGTTTATAGGGCTATATGTTGTTTTTATAAATGTTAATACCCACAAGATACTTGCCATTAAAATAGATAAAACAACAGAGATTATAACCAATGTTTCTGCATATTTATTCGCCTCTTTAATTAAGGCTTTATTTAATTCTGGGAACGCTGCTTCGATGTTTTTTGGTGCATTAGAACCTATTATCCAGTTGAACGGCTTATAATAGTAAAGATATACGATCCTTTCTTT
>CAYTZD010000031.1:9771-12365 GCA_964442345.1 uncultured Hippea sp.
AAAATATAAAAAAGGAAACTAAGGTTTTTAGTTTTATTTTTTTATTGTTAGACATAAAATTAAACCACCACCCGAATTTTAATTAGAACTTACAGCCCGTTTAGCACATTAGATACTTTAAACCTTAAATTTTTGTTTGTCAAATAAAAATTTTTCTTGTTTATGTTAAGTGAAACAGTTAACCTATAAAACTTGTTTACTTAATTTTCCGTGCAAATATAAGAAAAGCCGTATGTGCGGACATCGTATCAAATGGTCTTAATCTTTGATGGTTTGTCTTCCAGAATCTCTGAAGTATCTCACTTACTTCAATATCTACAAGCGGCAGTTTTTCCATCTCTTCTAAAACCATAGAGACCTGATTCACGGTTGGGACAAGCACGCCCAACATTTTGCCGTTTTTTAACGATTGGATAGCTTTTTCTAAATACAACCACGGTTCTTTTACATCAATAAATATAGCGTCAACTTCTTTCTCGTCGAATCCTTCGGCAATATCCCTATTTTTTACTTCAATGTTTGTATCAAGGTTGAATTTGCGCAAGTTTTTCAGTGCGTTTTTGATGAATTCTTCCCTTATCTCATAGCTTATCAATCTTCCTGTTGTGCCAAGAATACTTAAAAAGACAGCACTCATTGCGCCACTTCCAATGCCTGATTCAATCACAGTATCGCCCGGTTTTACATTTAGGCGCAGTGCGATATACGCTGCATCCTTTGGATAGACGATTTGGGTTAGTCTGTTAAGCTTTTTCATTATAAAATCATAAAGCGTTGCAGGCAGAAGTAAGTATTCGTATCCCAAATGCGTCTTTATCACATCGCCGTATTCTGTGTTTAGTAAATCTTCCTTTTCTATCTGTCCCTTTGATGTGCTGTATGCTTTGGTTAAATCTTCAATCCTGAATATGTGCTTTTTGTTTGTCTGTTTATCAAACAGCATAATTATATCTTTTGCTTCTGGTTTGCTCATTTTTTTCACCTTATATACTCAAATCTGTCAACATCAAATAAGCCTTTGTCTGTAAGTTTTATATGCGGTATCACTTCTAATGCCATAAACGATAGCATGCCAAACGGATCTGTTAGGCTGCAGCCTATGGACTTTGCCTTTTCTCTTAAATTATCAACATCCTTTGCTATTTCTTCGGGTTCTTTGTCTGAAACTATGCCACCTACAGGCAGGTTCATTTTTGCTTCTAACTTGCCATCTTTTATTACAACCTGGCCACCTTGCATCTGTATGATTGTCTCGACGGCTTTTTTTATGTTCTCGTTGCTTGAACCGACGGCTACTATGTTGTGGCAATCGTGCGCAAGCGATGTTGCAAGTGCACCATTTTTTATATTAAAACCTTTAACAAAGCATGCAGCTTTATTGTTGTGGCCATATCTTTCAATGACGACAAGCTTTAGTAAATCGTTTTTTAAATCAAATTCGCCTTTAACATTTTCGATATTTATTTTTTCTGTTATTAGAGAGCCATCTTTTATGCCTATTGCTATCTTTTTATTCTCTATCTCGGGTAAGATTACAGGCATATCGACGATAATGGATTTTTTAAACTTTTCATTTTCTTCTTTCTTGGCAGCTTCTTTGATGTTAGGTGTAAAGGTGTTTACCACTTCAAATTCTTGATTTAGAAGGATAAGAAATGCCTTTTTGCCTACTTCAATAGAAGAGAACTCATCCAATCCATAATACTTCAGGCCATTAAACGATGCCGTTTTTAAAGCCAAAATTGGGTCTATGCCGTTTTTTATAGCTTTTCTTAAATTGTAATCTATATGACCCTTTGAGAGTATGTCGTTTATGGACTTATCGTCAGTGCAGAATGCCACCTTGTCGGGATACTCTTCTATTATTCTATAGGCTTTATCTGTTGAATGTTCTGTGCTGCCTTCCCTTAAAAATACAAAAAAGCCCAGTTCGATTTTCTCTTTTAGCTCGTCATAATCGTAGCTTTCGTGGTCATCTTCAACACCAGCATCTTTGTAGGCTTTAAGCGTTTCGTGGTTTAAATGCGGTGCATGGCCGTTTATCCTTTTGCCTTTTGCTTTGGCTGTTTCTATCATCTTCATGAATTTTTCGTCTCTGTTTACAACGGCTGGCACATTCATCAATTCTCCAAGCGATACAACTTCATCGAAATTTAAGAAATACTCGATGTCTTCAAGGTCAAGTTTGCCGCCGCTTGTTGCAAACTCTGTTGCAGGCACACAGGATGGCACGGCAAAGCGTATGTTTATCTGAGAGTTTTTTGCATCGTTTATAAAAAGTTCAAGCCCTTTTCTGCCGAAGACATTGGCTATCTCATGGTCATCTGCAACGACATGCAGCGTGCCGTGTTTTTTAACTGCCTTTGCAAATTGTGAAGGCATAAGATGTGTGCTTTCTATGTGGCAGTGGCAGTCGATAAAACCTGGCGATAGGTAAAACCCTGATGCGTCAATTACTTTTTTGGCTTTTATTGGTGTCTGGCTAATCTCTTCAATTATGCCATCTTTTATGCCTATGTTAAGCTTTTTAAAGCTTAAACTATCAAAATCTGCAATTAGTGCATTGTTTATTGCTATATCCATAGCTACTCCTT
>CAYTZD010000031.1:12465-17806 GCA_964442345.1 uncultured Hippea sp.
TAGTATGTTCAACCTATCTCACCCTTTTTTATCAAGTCATAATAGAGCTCTATGAGTTTTTTGTTTTCCTGTGGTATATTCAATGTATCAAGATTTTCATAGAGCTCTATTATTGTCTTTTTATCCCTGCCGACCTGTGGAAAAAACAAACCTATCCTTTCAAGCTCTTTTATGTGAGAGTGCTCTTTATAATCCCAAAACAGCGCTTCTTTGTCCATTATATCTCTAAGACACTTCCCACACCTGCAAAGAAGAATCTATCCTTTAATTTATTATAAAGCTTTGCGCCAACGACCAGTCCTGTGCAGTGCGAAGCACCCAACTTTTGGATATTGTATTTGTCTATAACTTCAAGTGTTTTATTTATCTGTTCGTCGTTTGCAAATCCAAGATGCGTGCCACCTATTACGGCATAGATCTCTTTTCTGCCAGTCTTTTCTATAAAATGGTTAAGAATGTTGACTATTCCAGCATGAGCGCATCCCAAAATCACAACCAAACCCTTTGATGTATCTATTGCAAGCGAGAAATCGTCCCATATATTGTCTTGCACAAGCTCGCCGTTTTCGTTTAACACCTTCATCTCTGCATCAATCTTTTCAAAGTCGTTCTTTCTTGGCACTTCTCCAGATGAATAGATACCTTTTTCTATCTCTCTAAACTCTTTTTCGTAAACAAATTCAGCGCCGAGACTTTCAAGATATGCCTTATCAAACGGTATGCCGATGTATTTCTTTATTCCGCCTTTAAACCAGTATCTTTTTGTGAATGCGTCCTTGTGCGTATAAACCTTAAGTGGAGATTTAATCTTTAAAAGGTCAACCATACCGCCTGTATGGTCGTAATGTCCGTGGGATATGTATAAAAACTTGATTTTGCTTAAATCCTTGTTTAGCGCCAAAGCGTTGTTTATAAGTGCTTTTCCTTGTCCTGTGTCAAATAGAAAGCTAAACTCTGGTGTTTCTATGTATGCTGCGAATCCGTGTTCTCCTATAACATCAAAAGGAACAACTACGCTATTTTCTGCTAAAACCGTAACTCTTAGCTCCATTTTTTACCTCCATCTAAAAATTTTAAGAAATTTTACAAAAAATCATACGAAATTAAAAGGTATATTTTTGTAACAGATGGTTGAGTTATTGCAAGATAAGTTGAGAATTAAACGAAATTAGTTAACTTCTCCTTATTATCAGTAAAATGTTTAAAGTGTTGACAAGTATTAAAAATAGTGCTATAGATTAATACGAAAGCAGCATAGGGAAGAGAATTGCCGTAAAGGCTTATTTGAGAACAAAATTTATTTTTAGGAGGTTTAGCTATGAGCATTAAGGAGAAGCTCTACGAGAAGATTCAAGCCCACAGACCAAGGATCACCAGACTTTACAAGGAGTTTGCTGACAAGGTTATCGACGAGGTAACCGTTTACAAAATCATCGCAGGAATGAAGGGCTTAAAGGCTCTCATCACAGACATCTCTTATCTTGATCCTTACGAGGGTATTAGATTTAGAGGTTACACAATCCCTGAAGTATTGGAGAAGTTGCCAAAGCCTGAAGGCGCTGAGATGCCTTATGTTGAAGGTCATTTCTATCTGTTGTTGACAGGCGAGTTGCCAACAGAGAAGGATGTTGAAGAAGTTTACACAGAGTGGAAGAAGAGAGAGCAGCTTCCACAGTATGTAATCGACATCTTGAGAGCTATGCCAAGAGATACTCACCCAATGACAATGTTTACTGCTGGTATCTTGGCAATGCAGAGAGATTCTAAATTCGCTAAATGGTATGCATCTGGTCAGTTCAACAAGATGGATGCTTGGGAGTATATGTATGAAGATGTTATGGATCTTCTTCCAAGACTCCCACTGTTGGGCGCATACATCTACAGAATGAAATATAAGGGTGATACACACATTCCAAGCGATCCTAACCTTGACTTCGGTGGAAACTTTGCTCACATGATGGGCATCGACAAACCTTATGATGATGTTGCAAGAATGTACTTCATCTTGCACTCCGACCATGAGAGTGGAAATGTTTCCGCTCATGCAACACACCTTGTAGCAAGCGCATTGTCCGACATCTATTACTCCTATGCAGCAGGTATGTGCGGTCTTGCTGGTCCATTACACGGTCTTGCAAATCAGGAAGTTCTCAAATGGATCCAGGGCGTAATGGAGAAGATGGGCAACAAGATCCCAACAAAAGAAGAGATGGAGAAATTCATTTGGGATACATTGAATTCTGGTCAGGTTGTTCCAGGATTCGGTCATGCAGTTTTGAGAAAGACAGACCCAAGATACACAGCTCAGAGAGAATTCGCTCTGAAACACATGCCAGACGATCCAATCTTCAAGTATGTAGATTTGATGTATCAGGTTGTTCCACCAATCTTGCAGCAGCTTGGCAAAGTAAAGAACCCATGGCCAAACGTAGATGCTCACTCCGGCTGCATCCAGTGGCACTATGGCGTAAAAGAGTACGACTTCTACACAGTACTCTTCGGTATCGGAAGAGCATTGGGCGTTACATCCAACATTATTTGGGACAGAGGTCTCGGTTATCAGATCGAAAGACCAAAATCCATCACAACAGACATGCTCGAGGAGCTTGCTGGCGCAAAATAATCCCTTTCAAGAAAGGGTTAAATCAGGGAGAATCCGCAAGGGTTCTCCCTTTTTTTATTGCTTGAATTATGAATCTGCACGACCTTGTTGGAAATTCTTGCAGACTTTGTCCACGAGAATGCGGCATAAATAGAAACCTTCATAAGGGTTTATGTAAAACCAGAAATCAGCTTGAGATAGCAAGTGCCAATCTTCATTTTGGTGAAGAACCGCCAATAAGCTTTAAAAACGGATCTGGCACTATCTTTTTTGCAGGCTGTAATATGTCTTGTATCTATTGCCAAAACTATCCTATAAGTCAGCTAAAGAGTGCATTTAGAACCATAACTGTTAAAGAGCTTGCCGATATAATGCTTTCCCTTCAAGAAAGGAATGCAAATAATATAAACTTAGTAACACCTTCACATTTTGTTCATCTGATATGTGATGCTATAAAGCTTGCACGAGAAAATGGTTTAAAGATACCTATTGTTTACAATACATCGTCTTACGATAAGGAAGAAGTTATAGAGATACTTGATGAGTGCATCGATGTTTATCTTGGTGATTTAAAGTATGTTGATAGTAAGATCTCGATGGAGTTATCAGGTGTTTCTGATTATTTTGAAGTTGCAACAAAGGCATTGAAGAAGATGTATGAGACAAAAGGCGAACTTGTTTTAGAAAATGGTATAGCAAAAAAGGGCTTGATTGTTAGGCATCTTGTTATGCCAGGATACATAGAGAATTCAAAGAAAGCGTTGGTTTGGATAAAAGAGAATTTGCCAAAGACTAAGGTTTCTGTAATGTTTCAGTATTTTCCTGCCTATAAAGCCTTCTCTCATCCGATTATAAACAGAAAAGTGAATGTTGATGAATACTTTGAGATTGTTGAGTTTGTTGAAAAACTCAATTTAGACGGCTGGATACAGAAGCTTTAGTTGTTATTATAGACTTTGCGGTTCTATTTTGCTATATTTTGCTTTGGAAAACGCAGAATGGAGGGTATTAATGTCGCCTGTTTACAGAAATGCATTTTTATGGATGATTATAGCCATCTTGATGATACTGCTTTTTAATATGTTTAACAACGCTGGGAATTACTCGTTTGTAAGGATCGATTATACAAAACTTATTCAGCTTGTTGATTCTGATAAGATAAAAAGCGTAAGGTTTGACGGAAATGAAGTGTATATAACGACCACAGATGGTAAAAGATACAGAACATACACTCCGGAAATTAAAGATATAGCAGATAAGCTTGCAAAGAGAGGTGTTAATGTTGTTGTAAAGCCAAAGGAGAATAACTCGCTGTTGATGAATATACTTATCTATTGGGTGCCGATGATTGTATTTATCTTCTTATGGTTTTACTTTATGAACCAGATGAATAAAGGCGGAAAGGCGTTAAACTTTGGAAAAAGCAATGTTCGTATGTTTGTAAGCGACCCAAAGAATAGGGTTACATTTAAGGATGTTGCAGGGATTGATGAAGTAAAAGATGAACTGCTTGAAATAATTGAGTTTTTGAAGAATCCGGGTAAGTTTACCAAGATTGGTGCAAAGATACCAAAGGGTGTTTTGTTGGTTGGCGCACCGGGAACAGGAAAAACGCTTGTTGCAAAGGCCGTTGCAGGCGAAGCAGGCGTTCCGTTTTTTACGATAAGCGGTTCTGATTTTGTTGAAATGTTTGTTGGCGTCGGTGCAAGTAGGGTTAGAGACTTATTTAATCAGGCAAAGAGAAATGCTCCATGCATTGTGTTTATTGATGAGATAGATGCCGTCGGCAGGCAGCGCGGTGCTGGTGTTGGTGGCGGAAATGATGAAAGAGAACAAACTCTCAATCAGCTTTTAGTTGAGATGGATGGTTTTCAAACTGATACGAATATAATCGTTATGGCTGCAACAAATAGACCAGATGTGCTTGATCCTGCGCTTCTGCGTCCTGGTAGGTTCGATAGAAGAATCGTTGTCCCAAAGCCGGATGTTAAAGGAAGGCTTGAAATTTTAAAGGTTCATACAAGGAAGATTCCGTTGGGAGATGATGTTGATCTTGAGATTATAGCCAAGACCACCTCGGGTTTTGTTGGAGCAGACCTTGCCAATCTTGTAAACGAAGCTGCCTTGATTGCTGCGCGAAGAAATAAAACAAAGGTTGAGATGGAAGATTTTGATTTGGCTAAGGATAAGGTGTTGCTGGGTCCTGAGAGAAAGAATGCGATAATCAGCGAAAGGGAGAAAAAGATTACAGCATATCATGAATCTGGTCATGCTATAGTTGCGAAGATGCTGCCAAATACAGACCCAGTTCATAAGGTTAGTATAATCCCACGCGGCATGGCTTTGGGTGTAACACAACAGTTGCCAGAAGACGACAAATACACATACGATAAAGAGTATCTAATAAACAGGATTGCCGTTTTGATGGGTGGAAGGGCTGCAGAAGAAGTGATGCTTGGCAGTATTACCACAGGTGCAGGCAACGACATAGAAAGGGCGACAGAAATCGCAAGAAGAATGGTGTGTGAATGGGGCATGAGTTCGTTAGGTCCAATTCACTTATCAGATGAAGGCAAAGAAGTATTCTTAGGTAGAGATATAGCTGTTAAAAAGACATTTTCAGAAGAGACGGCAAGACTTATCGATGCTGAGGTTAAAAAGATTGTTGATGACTGTTATGGAATAGCTATTGATATAATCACGAATAATAAAGATAAGGTTGAGAAGATGGCGCAAAGG
>CAYTZD010000032.1:0-17603 GCA_964442345.1 uncultured Hippea sp.
ATTGTAAAAAAAGCAATTCCAAAACCCAAACCCAAACCAAAGCCAAAGCCTAAACCTAAATATAAACCAGATATAGAGAAAAAGATTAAACTGCTTAAAGAAAGAGAAAGGATAGAGAATATAAAAGAGAAACTGTTGCGCGAGAAGATTAAAGCCTTAAGAGAACATGTATTAACACAGCAGGCAGCAGAGAAAGCATACAGGCAGAAGCTTGCAGAAAATTATGTGAGTATTATTCAGAGTATCATCTACAGTAATTGGGGTGTAGAAAAAAGCATAATACAGAATAGGGTTTTTATTACAAAAGTGGACATCAAACTTGATTATTCGGGAAATTTAGTTAAGCTAAAGGTTGTGAGAAGCTCAGGCAGTGCCTATTTTGATGGAACTGTTATAGATGCCATAAAAAGCAGTGAGCCATTCCCTAAGCCGCCAAAGGAGATATTAACATCAGGTATGGTTGAATTTGTAATAACATTTGATAGCAGGGAGAAGGAATGAGAAGAATATTGGTTATTCTGCTTGTATCTATCTTATTTGCAACTTCAGCAGTAGCAGATACATTCCAGATAAATATCTCAAATCCGCAATATAAACCCATCAATGTAGGTCTGTGGGGTTTTGTAAAGAATACTCCAGAAAATATATCAAAGAGACTTCTAAAAACATTAAAGTTAGACCTTGAACTATCTGGAATCTTCTCATATGACCTAACACAGCACTTCTCTTATGAAGCACCACAAAAGGTTGTAATAGGTATAGCAAAACTGGATAAGATGGATTATGTGATATATGGTGATGCTAAAATAGATGGTAAAAATATACTGGTTAATGTTGTTATAGTTGACATACTTAAAGGCTGTGTAATTCTTCAAAAAACCTATATAGCAAACAGATACTCACTTGATTGGGTGGCAAATAAGATAGTAGATTCATTGATAGAATATACAACGGGTGTTTATGGGCCTTTTGAAAGCAAGATACTATTTGCGATGGGCGACACAAAAACAAGTGATATATATATCTGCGATTTTAATGGAGAAAACACTGTAAGAATAACAAACTGGCACACTTTTAACATTCTGCCTAAATGGGTAAGTCAGGATACGATAACATTTCTATCCTATCGATACGGAAAGCCTGTAATCTTTTTGTACAACATTTTTAATGGCAATTTGAGAAGGTTGTTTAACGCATCAAATCTCAGCATTTCGGCTGTTAGATATTTGAACTATTTTGCCGTGCCTTTTAATAGGTATGGAAGTGTTAATATTTATGTAATCAATCAGCGCGGTAGGATTTTAAGGCAGCTAACAAATGATCCAAGTATAAATGTATCTCCGTCGTTTACTCAAGATTACTCAAAAATGGTATTCGTATCAAACAGGACTGGTTCGCCACAGATTTACATCAAAGATACATCTTCTTTTGGAACTGCTAAACGGTTAACATTTGACGGTAAGTATAACTCAAGTCCAACTGTATCGCCTGATGGCAAAAAGATAGCCTATATCTCCACCAAAAATGGCACAACATACCTTAAAGTTATGAATATAGACGGAAGCAATGATACTGTTATAATGAAAGGTAGTAGTCTTGATTCGCCAAGCTGGTCTTACGATTCACGATACATTGCTTTAACAGGAAGGCTTGGAAACAGAAATGTTATATACATAGTAAACACGCTTAATAAGCAATACTTTATTGCAAAAAAGACAAAGTTTATATATAATGGCTTGAGTGTAAGTCCTAAGATCGAATAAAGGAGGCAAGCAATGAAGCGCTTAATCCTGTTTTTTGTGGTTATAATAACATCAATGATGCTTTACAACTGCTCATCAACAAAGCATATTCAAAATGGTCAAACTCAAAATCAGGCAGGCCTACAGAATCAACAGATAAAAACATCAACACTTAAATACCCTTCTGTTAGCGCAACAGGTGAAGAGAGTACCCAGAGCCTAAAAAGTAAATTTGAGATGATAGCTAAAGATATTCACTTTAAGTTTAATAATCCAAATCTTACTCCTATCAATGAGTACGGCATAAACGAAAATCCTATGGAGATACTCGATAGAATAGCTGATTTCTTAGAGAAACACCCAAACATCAAAATCAGAATCGAAGGCAACTGTGATGAGCGTGGAACAATAGAATACAACCTTGCTTTAGGTCAGAAAAGGGCATTGGCAGCAAAACAGTATCTTGTATCAAAAGGCGTAAGCCCTGATAGGATTACCATAATCTCATACGGCGAAAGCAGACCGTTAGATCCTGCCCATAACGAGTATGCATGGGCAAAGAACAGAAGGGATCACTTTGTATTTATAGAGAAATAATGAAATTTTGGAGGTGAACAAATGAGTTTTAAGAAAGGAATGGTAGCAGTATCAATTGGTGTAGTTGCTTTAGTAGCAAGTGGATGCGCAAGCATGAATAAGAATGCAAAGCAAACAGAAACAAAAAAGGCTGTAGTTGAACAGCAGGCTCAAACCAATACGGTATCCCAAGACCAGCTAAAAACGATCTTTCAAGATATTCACTTTAATTTTGATAAATACGACCTAACCTACATAAATAAATGGGGAATAAATCAAGATGTTCCAGCCGTGCTTGATAGGATTGCACAATATATGCTAAAACACCCAAACATCAAAATCAGAATCGAAGGCAACTGTGATGAGCGTGGAACAATAGAATACAACCTTGCTTTAGGTCAGAAAAGGGCATTGGCAGCAAAACAGTATCTTGTATCAAAAGGCGTAAGCCCTGATAGGATTACCATAATCTCATACGGCGAAAGCAGACCGTTAGATCCTGCCCATAACGAGTATGCATGGGCAAAGAACAGAAGGGATCACTTTGTTATTCTGAATAAATAATTTTTAATAAAAAAGGGTAGGGCAATCATATGAAAAAGTTATATATATTTGTTCTTGGTGTGGTAGGTTTGGTATGGTTTAGCGCAGTTGGAACTGTTAAAGCTCAAGAGAATCCTTATGCCTTGCAAACTCAAGTTATTCAAAATCAACAGCAACTGAAGCTATTGCAGCAGCAACAGGCTCAATTGTATCTAAAAATAGACAGCCTTCTTATTAAATACGGAGAGATTAAAGGTGAGCTTGATTCCTTGAATCACAGACTTGATATAATTCAGCAGCAGATAAACCAGTTATTGCAGCAGCAGAAACTTCAGCCAATAGCTAAACCATCTCAACCTGCACCACAGATTGAAGCTAACCCTGCTACTACAAATGTTACTCCAAAAGTAGAGAAACAAATTCCAAATCAGGAATCGACAAGTAAAGTAATCCAACAGCATCCAAAAGCTCAACCAATTCCTGCAGATAAAAAGGCATTTGATGCTGCCTTGAATCTTTACAAACAAAAAAAGTACGCTCAAGCAATAGAAGCATTCAAAAAATTTATGAATCAATATAAGAATTCTCCATTGAAGGCAGATGCCGTATTTTACACGGCAGAGTGCTATTACAATAAAGGTGAATACGATAAAGCCATAATAAATTACGATTACTTCTCAAACACTTATCCAAAAAATCCAAAGGTTGCAGAAGCCATATTAAAAGAAGGTATCTCATTTATCAAGATGGGCGATAAGGTTGACGGAAATTACCTACTTCAGAAGGTTATCAAGAAATATCCGAATACAAAAGAAGCTGCAAAGGCAAAGAAAATTCTGAAAGGTAAGGGTTAAGAAATTGTTGTTAAAACATATAAATTCACCTGAAGATATACGCAAACTAAACTTAGAAGAGTTAGAAAGATTATCAAGAGAGATTAGGGAATTTATAATATCAACAGTCTCCAAAACAGGTGGACATCTTGCATCGTCTTTGGGTGCTGTTGAGCTTACACTTGCGCTGCACTATGCCTTTGACACGCCAAAGGACAAGCTTGTGTGGGATGTAGGCCATCAAACATACGCACACAAGATTATTACCGGCAGAAGGGATAGGTTCTTTACACTGCGTCAGTTTGGTGGTTTAAGTGGTTTTCCAAAGATAGAAGAGAGTGAATATGATACCTTTAATGTTGGACATGCAGGTACATCTATCTCTGCAGCTTTGGGTATGGCTTTAGCCAGAGATCTTTCAAAGAGTGATGAGAAAATTGTTGCGGTTATTGGCGATGGTTCTCTCTCATGCGGGATAGCATACGAAGGTTTAGATAATGCAGGATACATTGATACGGATTTAATAGTTGTAGTAAACGATAACAATATGTCTATATCACCATCTTTGGGGTCGCTCTCTGCTTATCTGTCAAAGAAGATGAGCGGCCCTGTCTATAACAAGATAAGAGATGAGATAGAAAGATTGATAAAATCCCTTCCTTTACCAAAAGAACCTGCTTTAAAATTAGCCAGAAAACTTGAAGAGTCTCTAAAGTTTTTCTCACCCGGCCTTCTATTTGAAGAATTAGGATTTAAATATTTTGGTCCACTGAACGGACATAAAATACCAGATTTAGTAAAAATGTTTGAAAATGTGAAAAATATGCATGGGCCTATAGTTGTCCATGTTTTAACAACAAAAGGGAAGGGCTATAAACCCGCAGAAGAGAATCCTTCTCTGTTTCATGGTATAGGTAAGTTTGATGTAGAGACAGGAATACCCATAAAATCCAAATCTCCGAAGAGTTGTTCATCTGTTTTTGGTGATAAGGTTCTAAATATTATGAAAAAGGATAAAAAGGTTGTCGCGATAACCGCTGCTATGCTTATAGGAACGGGACTTCAAAAGGTAAAAGATGAGATACCAGAAAGGGTGTTTGATGTTGGTATAGCAGAGCAGCATGCAGTTACAATGGCTGGTGGTCTTGCAATTCGTGGATATAAGCCGATAGTTGCTATATATTCAACATTCTTGCAAAGGGCATATGATCAGATAATACACGATATAGCGCTTCAGAAACTGCCTGTTATTTTTGCCATAGATAGGGCTGGCATTGTTGGAGACGACGGAGAGACGCATCAAGGGGTTTTTGATATATCCTATCTAAGGGCTGTTCCAAATATGGTTATAACTGCTCCAAAGGATGGTTATGAGTTAGAGAAGCTGCTTGAGTTTGCAATAGATTACAACGAAGGTCCGTTTGCTATTAGATATCCAAGGGGAAGTTGTCCGCAGTTGGATGAGAAGTATAAATTAGAAAAGATAGAATTTGGCAAATGGCAAGTAGTTAAGGGTTCAGAAAATGGCGAAGTTGCGATACTTGCAGTCGGGAATTGCTTAGAAACGGCTTTGGATGTGGCAGAAAGATTAGAAAAAGACGGTATAGATGCCGAAGTTGTCAATAGTCTGTTTATAAAGCCGTTGGATTATGAGTATCTTAACTCTATTAAGAGATTTAAACTTGTGGTAACTATTGAAGAGAATGTAAAAAACGGTGGATTTTCAGAAGCTGTAGCATCGTATATGATAGAAAACGGTATCAATGTGCCGATAAAGATATTCGCTTTGCCAGATACATTTATAGAACACGGAGATCAGCCAAGTTTAAGAGAAAAGTATGGTCTTGGAGTAGATTACATAACAAGCCAGGTTGTATCCCTGCTTAAAAATAACGGAGATAAAAACTCAACATAATCCTTGCCAGATAACATAGCGTCTATAACAAGAAACGATGCCTTACTTTTATCATTTCCATAAACGGGAAGTATGGATTTTGTGCCAAATTTATTATCCTTTAAGGTTTCTAAAAGTTCAATGAGGCGCGTTGGGTGATAGGAGACCTTCAAAATACCTTTATTCTTCAAAACCCTTCTTGCGCTTCTTATCATAAAATTTAAAAACCCATCTTCTTCAAATTTCTCTTCTGTAAATTTAGAGATCCTGTATGCTTCTTTTGTGAAGTATGGTGGATTTGTTATAAAAAAATCAACGCTATTGGTTGATATATCTTCAATCTTTGAGATGGATATGTTACTTGTGCCATTGATTTGAATATTCTTCTTTATAACTTCAATCATTTTTTGATTTTTTTCGATAGCTATAATCTTACTTTCTGGATTATTTTTTGCAAGAAGGATGGCAATAATACCGCATCCGCTTCCAAAATCGACAAAGACCTTCGATTTAAATCCTTTAAGACTATATGTCAGGACAAATGGTTCAGCTGCAAACCTGTATCCGTCCTTTGGTTGGTATATTTTAAAGGTTTTGAATTGATGAAGTTCTAATTCCAATGTCTTGCAGATAGATTAATTTTGGTTCCGATAAGTTTCATTATGTAAACTTTTCGAGATAGTTTTAAAATTCAATATCCTTTGTAGCTGCCCAAACCAAGGAACCAACAGCACTCTCTCTTTGCGGATTGCCAACTATCTCGTAAGCATCTTTATCTTCAATAAGCTTTTTAATCAATTTACTGTTTAGGTCGTGTCCTGACTTATAAGCCAAATACTTTGCCTTTATATCGTATCCCAAAATAGATAAATCACCTATTGCATCAAGAATTTTATGTCTTACGAATTCATTCTCATAACGCAGAGGGTCTTCGTTGACGATACCGTATTCATCAACCACGATAGCATTATCGAGACTTCCACCCAAAGCCAAATTGTTGGATTGGAGATACTCTATATCTTTAAGTAAGCCAAATGTTCGTGCTTTGCTTATCTCTTTAACAAATGTTATCTCATTCACCACAAGGCTGTGCTTCTGCCTGCCTATAAATGCATTGTCAAAATGTATTGAGTAATGGATCTCAAAGTTTCTTGAAGGCAGTAGCGCAACAAATTTACCATTCTCTTTTATTTTTACAGGTTTTTTTATGATTATCTCTTTCTTGAATGCCCTCTGTTCAATAATACCGGCTGTTTTTATAAGATAAACCCAAGGCGCTGCTGAGCCGTCCATTATTGGCACTTCATCTCCTTTTAATCTTACAAACACATTGTCTATACCCAAACCAAACAGGCTTGCAAGTAGATGTTCAACTGTTTTTATAACGACACCATTTTTGCCAAGCGTGGTTGCAAGCGTGGTATCAACGACATTCTCCTGTTTAGCTTCTATGATAGTATCTGTATCTTCTCTGTAAAAGATAACACCGCTATTTTCTCCTGCTGGTTCGAGCCTTATCTCAACCTTTTTGCCTGTATGTAAACCTATACCTGTGGCCTCTATTGGCTCTCTTAGGGTTCTTTGTTTTCTCATTATACACCCCTTTTAATTTTCTTTTACCATTAAGGCAAATCTCTCAAATAAATACTCAGCATCGTGTGGACCAGGTGATGCTTCTGGGTGATACTGAACACTCATAAGCGGCAAATCTTTATGCATCATTCCTTCCACACTGCCATCATTTAGATTTATATATGTTATTTTGAAGCCTTTTTCAACTAAATCTTTTTCATCTACGGCATAATTATGATTTTGAGCTGTAACAAATATCTTGTCGCTTTCTAAATCTTTAACAGGATGATTCCCGCCGTGATGTCCAAACTTCATTTTATATATCTCTATATCAAAAGCCCTTGCTATTATCTGATGACCGAAGCATATACCAAAACAGATAAAGTTTTCTGCCATTCTTCTGTACTCTTTTATCCACTTATTGTTGATTCCTCTTGGGTCTCCTGGTCCATTGGAGAAAAATATAGCATCAGGGTTTAAACTTTTTATTTCTTCGTATGTTGTGTATGCTCCAACAACATAGACATCAAAGCCAACCTCAACCAGATATCTTAGTATGTTTCTTTTGACACCAAAATCTATAACAACAACCTTCTTGGTTTTATCGAGCACTTTTCTTATCTTTCTTCTTTCGTATCCAAACCTGAATATGCCATCTTTGAATTCGTAAGGTTGTTCTGTGCTTACGAACTTAACCATATCCTTTCCAACTATCTCAAACGAGTTTATTCTTTTCTTTAGTTCTTCTGTTGTCTCTTCACAACTTATTGCGCCAACTAAAGAACCTTTTACTCTTAGCATTTTTGTTAGTCTTCGCGTATCTATACCTTCTATACCTACTATTTCGTATCTCTTTAGATAGCTATCAAGGGTCTGTTCTGATCTAAAGTTTGAAGCTATCTCACTTGCTTCTTTTACAACAAATCCTTCAACATAAGGTTTTACAGATTCTTCGTCTTTACTATTTATTCCGTAATTTCCTATTTGGGTGTATGTCATAGTAACTATCTGGCCTTTATATGATGGGTCTGTCAATATCTCCTGATAGCCACTCATGGCTGTATTGAATACAACTTCTCCTACTGCCGTGCCTTCTTTTCCGATGGTATAACCTTCAAACAGTGCGCCGTTTTCCAAAACAAGAATAGCCTTTTTCATTTCAATAACCTTTTGCCCATTTCTTCTTCGAAAGCCTTATTGAATGCCACTTCCCACTCCATAGAACCTGGAATAAGCTTTTTGCTTCTTTTCTGCAGACTCTCCATTACCTTTTCATATACCTCATCTTCTAATGAGAAGTACTTCTCCATTGTCTCGATTATCTCGTTGATTACTGCCTTTTCGTTGCTTATGACATCAAACACACCTTCATCCGTTGCCCTTTTAAATATCTGCCTTGCCAAATACCGTATCCTTGCACTACTGTATCTCATAGCAAAAAACCTTCCCTTTTTGCCACTTTTTTCTTAGCCATAATAAAGAGTTTTGAACTATCGGCACCTTCTTTCTCTATCTCGTTTGAGTACTGCTTAAGAAGCTCTTTTGTTTTTATATCTATCTCTCTTTCTTTTTGGACATCTTCTTCGAGCACATCCCTTACTATACCTTTTAGAATCGACATATCCTTATTGAGTTTTATGGTGCCGCTTCTTATAAGGTTTGCGGTGATTTTATCGGCTATCAGTTCAACTTCTCTCTTTCTTAGTGCCATAACCAAGCCCCTTTATACACAATTAATTTGAAAAACTCAAATTTTTACTCTACTTTCTTCTTTTCTGAATAGACGCTTTATATTCTCCCTATGTTTATAGATCATAAGCAGATATAGGAATACAAACAAAACCCTTACATAGTAATCGTTGCTTGCTAAAGATATAAGTGTCGCAATTAGAAACGAAACCAACGCAGCAAGTGAAGAGTATTTAGTCGTAATCAAGATAAGAATCCAGATAAACATTCCCGATAAGGCAGCAGGCGGATATACAGCAAGCGTTGAACCATAAGTTGTCGCAACGCCTTTACCACCTTTGAATGCTAAAAAGATACTATAATCGTGCCCTAAGACAACAGATAAGGCACTTACTATGTTTATAAGCTTAACATCTTTATAGATAAGGGAAAATAGAACAACGGCAAAACTGCCCTTTAGAAGGTCTAAAAGAAGTGTTAAAGCACCTTCTTTTTTACCTATTACACGATAAACATTCGTGGCACCTATATTGCCACTGCCTTCTTTTTTTATATCAATACCTTTTAGTTTAGCTATTAACCAACCAAAGGGAATGCTGCCTACCAAAAAAGAACCAACCGTAGCCACAATGTAAGGCAGCAACTAATTCTCCTCCCCTCTCCTTCTTCTTATGTATGCAGGTATATCCCTTTCATCTTCTATTGGTATGGCTGTCTGTTTTTTAATCTCTCTCATTGTGTTTGCATCCAATTTTTTATACTCTGGTCTGTTTATCAATCTTCTTGACGATTCGCTTTTATAACCATCGTTAAAGCCTGTTGCTATGATTGTTATGCGTACCCTGTCGCCCATAGAGTCATCAAGCACAAATCCGTGTTTGAATAAGGCTTTCTCGTTCATATTCTTCTCGATAATAGATGTGGCTTCATTGAATTCGTCAAGGCCAAAGTTTTTACCTGCTGTAATATTCATCAATATGCCCTTTGCACCTTTGATGGATGCATTTTCAAGTAACGGATTGGAGATCGCCATCTCTGTTGCTCTTTTTACCCTATTCTCACCACCTTCTGCGGATGCTTCTCCAACACCCATTAAGGCAACGCCCTTCTCTTTCATAACAGAGACAACATCTGCAAAATCTATGTTCATAATAACTTGAGAGTTAGGCTGTTTGTATATCAATTCCACTATGCTTTGTACTGCCTGTCTTAATATATCATCTGCCTTCTTTAGTGCTTCTATAAATGTTAGGTTTTTGTAAATATCAAGCAGTCTCTGGTTTGGTATAACGATTATACTGTCAACATTCTCTTTGAGTTCGTTGATGCCTTTTATGGCTATATCCTTCTTTATCTTTCCTTCAACATCAAATGGCTTGGTTACAACGCCTATGGTTAAGGCACCTAAGTCTTTTGCGACCTTTGCTATTACAGGAGATGCACCTGTGCCTGTTCCACCACCCATGCCTGCAGTAATAAACACCATATCGGCACCGCTTAAAGCTGCTTCAATCTCTTCTACGCTCTCTTCTGCTGCCTTTTTGCCCTTTTCAGGGTCGCTACCAGCACCAAGTCCTTTTGTTAGCTTTTTACCAAGCTGAAGCTTGGTATGTGCAAGGGATATATTCAAAGCCTGGGCGTCTGTGTTTGCGCTTATAAATTCTACATTCTTTATGCCGTATGAGATCATGTTATTGACGGCATTTCCGCCGCCGCCACCTACTCCTACAACCTTTATTATGGCACCAACCGAATAATCATTCTTTTCTTGCTTACCCATTGGAAAATCCTCCATTAAAACATTTCTTTGACCCAACTCTTCATCTTTTTCAAGATTACAGAGAAGAGATTATCGTCATCTTTGATTGTTCTTGAATCAAGATTTAAGTCTCCTTCGTCCTTTGCTCTGCTAAAGCCATATAAAACAAGTCCAACACCTGTTGCATACATAGGATTATCAACGGCATCCTTAAGACCAATAATACCCTGCGGCTTTCCTATCCTAACAGGAAGGTCGAACTGTCTCTCTGCAAGTTCTAATGCGCCATTCATCAGCGCAGAACCACCCGTTATGACAATACCGCCAGCTAAAAGCGGCATTAATCCCATTTTCTCAAAATCGTCTCTGACAAGCGAATATATCTCTTCCATTCTTGGTTCTATAATCTCGCTTAGCAATTTTCTTGGTATCTCTCTTGTTTTTCTATCTCCTACGGCTGGAATCTGGACAATCTCATCTTCTTCAACCATATCCGATATTGCACAACCGTATTTTTTCTTTATCTCTTCTGCTTCGTTAAACGGCGTTCTCAATCCTATTGCTATGTCGTTTGTTACATGGTCGCCACCTATGGCTATAACAGCCGTATGTTTTATGGCATTATTTGCAAAGACGGCAACATCCGTTGTTCCGCCACCTATATCTATTAAACCCACGCCCAAATCCTTCTCTTCGGGTAAAAGTATCGAATAACTTGAAGCTATCGGTTGAAGGACGATGTTTTTGACCTTTAGTCCGCTTCTGTTGCAGCATTTAACAATATTCTGAACATTTGTAACAGATCCAGTTACTATGTGAACCTTAACTTCCAATCTTGTGCCATTCATTCCGCGTGGATCTTTTATGCCGCTTTGATCATCAACGATAAATTCCTGTGGAATTATGTGGATTATCTCCCTATCTGGTGGTATAACAACGGCTTTGGCTGCATCAATAACACGCCTGATATCTGATTCTGAAACTTCAAGGTTTCTTATAGCAACAACACCGTTTGAATTATAAGATCGTATATGTCCACCTGCAATACCTGTATAGACGCTGTCAATCTTTATGCCGCTCATTCTCTCTGCTAATATGATGGCTTTCTTGATGGATGAGACGGCATCGTCCATATCTATAACAACGCCTTTCTTTAACCCTTTGGATTGTGCCTGTCCAATACCAATTATCTTTATCTGGCCTTCGGGCGTCTTTTTACCAACAATGGCACAAACCTTTGTTGTTCCTATGTCTAACCCTACAACGATATCCTCGTTCATTACCTCACTCACTTTTTAACTCCTTTTTTCCATTTCAAAACGAATTTATTACTAAAACATATACTTACACTCTCAAGTCGATTTTTTACACTTAGCAAGTAAGGCAGCTTTCTTTTGAAGTTTATAAGTGCAACACTCGGACATCCAAAACTGTTAATACCAACCTTCAAACCATTCTCCAGATACGCAATCTGATAACTATCTGACACAATCTCAATATAATTTATTTTTGCAATTTTGTCTAATTTTTCATAAAAGCCAATAACTGATTTAATTAATTTTTTATTGCTGAGAAAACTTTTGTTATTTACATAAATTCTTTCTATCCTTGAAGGTAATCTTAGATTGTTGGAGTAATCAGAGATTATGTTGCCGTCTCTATCTAATATAAATGCTTTTTTGTTTAGATAGATAATTGCTTTGGGTTTTTTCTCGACAACATTGATAATAATAGAATCAGGGTAAATCTTTGCCACGCTTGCTTTCTCTATCCATGGTATAGAGATTAAGTTGGAATAGATTTTGCTCTCTTTATAGCTACTTAATTGTTTGTAAAACTTACCTATTCCCACACTTGCTAAATATCTTGCCGAAAGAACGCTATTGCCGTTTACATACACATTCTTTAAAATTGAGAATTTATGCGTAAACTGATTGTATCCATATATGCAGATAAATAGAATTGAAGCAACGAAAGAACCTATAAACAGAAACTTTGCCATCTCCACTATCTTGTCTGGCAGTTTTTTTCTCTTTTTATCGTCTGAATTTATCTGTTTGTAATCTAACATGCCTTCTCTACGATAAGCCTAACAAGTTCTTCAAACTCTATTCCTTCAGCTTTAGCAGCCTTCGGAAGAAGACTTGTTGATGTCATACCGGGTATTGAATTTATCTCAAGTACATAAGGTACATTATTTTCAAGAATAATGTCAACCCTTGCATAGCTATCACAACCAACGGCTTCATAGGCTTTGATAGCAACCCTTTGAACAAGTTTAGCTGTATTATCATCAATATCTGCAGGGACAATATATTCTACAGCACCCTTTGTGTATTTATTTTTATAATCGTAAAATCCGCTTTTGGGTTTTATATGTATGATAGGTAAAGCTTTGCCAAATAGGATTCCAACGGTAAGTTCTTTGCCTTGTAATCTTTTTTCGACAATTATCTCATCATAATCCTTAAGCATATCTTCTGCTATAGATTTAGCATCTTCGAGATTGTCAGCAAAATTAACGCCAATAGAAGACCCTTCCCTGTTTGGCTTTATGCAGACTGGTGCAAAGTCTATTGTCTTTAGATCTGATTTATCCCTTATAAGGACAGCTTCGGCTGTCGGTACATTTTTTGCCTTAAGCATCATTTTGGTTAAAAATTTATTCATTGTAATGTTGCTTGGTGAGAATGTGCATCCTGTATGTCTTATGCCCAATGTTTCTAAAGCTGCCTGTATTTGTCCGTTTTCTCCAAATCCGCCGTGTAATGCAATAAATACGACATCGGGTTTTGCATCTATTATTTTATTTAAACAATCATTACTGTCTTTGCATTCGATGCATACAACTTCGTTAAAATTCTTCTTCGCAGCGTCAAAGACTGCATATCCAGTAGTTAAAGAGACTTCTCTTTCGCTTGAATTACCACCGCATACAACTGCTATTTTCATAGGATTACCACCTCTTCTTTAAGTTCAATCCTGAAGGCTTTGAATACTTCGTCTTTTGCTTTATCTATTAAAAAGAGAATATCATCAATGTTGGCATATCCGTTGGAGAGTATATAATTTGCATGTTTGGGAGAGAATCTAACGCTTCCGTATGTATAGCCTTTAAGCCCTACCCTTTCAATAAGCCATCCTGCTGGTTTACTATCTGAAGGGTTTTTAAAGACACTTCCAAAAGTATTCCTAAGATGGGCGTTTTTAATCCTTAGATTGATAAACCCTTTCAATTTCTCCTTTAGATGCTCTATTTTTTCTTTTTTGTATTTAAGTAAGACTTCAACAATGATGCCTTCTATGTTTGATTTTCTGTAAGAGAATCCTTTTGCGTCTGTCTCTTTTAGTTTACCTTGATTAACAAAATATACGCGTTTAACTATATCTGACATATCCTTTCCAAATGCACCCGCATTCATAAAAACAGCACCACCCACAGTTGCTGGCACACCGGCTAAAAACTCAATACAGGAGATTTCATTCTCAAGGCAAAATCCGATTAACCTTTTTACGGGTGTTGCAGCACCAACCCTGATGAATCCATGCTCTTTTCTTATGAAATTAAAATTATCGGATAACTTATACAATTTTTTTTGTTGTTTTACAAGCAGGTTGCTTCCATTGCCAACAACAAAGTTTACATCTTTTAGCTCTTCTATGTTCTCGATAAAGTTTAGTTCAACCTTGCCTGTCTGCTTTATGGTCGTTATCTCTCTAAGCTGCACTGTTTTTGTAATCATCTACCACTTTTCTAATGATAGAACTGACGCTTCCAGCACCCAAAGCTATAAGAACGCCTTCATCTTCTATCTGGTCTAAATGTCTTTTAAGCTGGTCAATCTGGTTGATATATACAGCATTTGAAGAAATTTTATTTATTTTCTCTGCAAGGGCAAGCGAATCGACACCTTCAATGGGTTTTTCGCTTGCTGGATAGATATCTAATATAAAAACGCGTCTGACATCCTTAAAACTTTCTGCAAAATCATCCATTAGGTAGGCGGTTCTTGAGAATCTGTGTGGTTGAAATACGGCATACACATTATCACTTAAAAGCTTTGCAGCTGATAGTGTGGCTTTTATCTCTGTCGGGTGATGAGCATAATCATCATAAACTTTAAGTAAGTTATAGTTGCCTATATAGGTGAAGCGCCTATCCACACCTTCGAATTCAAGCAGTGTTTTTCGTATAGCGTCTTCATCTATATTAAGTATCTCGGCTATCCCAATAACCGCCAAAGCATTTGAGACATTATGCATGCCTATGATTTTAATCCTTAAATCTTCAATCTTTCTTGTTGGCGTTTTTACGCTAAATATACTGCCTTCTTCGTTTAATGCTATATCATATGCGTATATGTCTGCCTTTTTCGATTTTATACTGTATGTTAATACGCTATCGTCTTTATTGAAGCCGCTCCACTGTTTTATAATTGGGTCGTCGTAATTGAGCACCTTTAAGTGGCTGCTTTCCATAAAATCGTAGAATGCAATCTTCTCATTCTCAAAATTACCGTAAAACCCTAAATGATCGTTGTCTATGTTTGTAACGACACCTATGTATGGACTTAGCAGAAGAAAACCGCCGTCGCTTTCGTCTGCTTCAACGATAAAATAGTCACTTTTTCCTATTATAACATTATTATTTATGTTCCTTAGTTTTCCACCTATTATAGCGGTTGGATCAAACCCTGCATTGGTCAGAAGCGAAGCGCAGATTGATGTTGTTGTTGTCTTACCATGAGATCCTGCAACGGCTATAGACTTCTCTTTATTAACAATGTAGGCAAGCAGTTGATATCTTTTTATGTGTTGTATGTTGCGTTTCTCTGCGTGTATCACTTCAACATTATCGTTTTTCACTGCTGATGATGAGACAACAAGCGATACATCATCTTCTATGTTTTCGATAGAATGACCCAAATACACCTTTACACCCATTGATTTTAGCTTTTCGATGTAGGCATTGGATTTTAGATCAGAGCCTGTTATCTTATATCCTTTACTTAGTAGATACTGAGCAAGGGAGCTCATACCCACGCCACCAATGCCAATAAAGTGTATCTTCGAACCATTCTGAATTATCTGCTTGAGCATTTAAGTAAACTCCCTTCATTGTATTCGAGTAATAAAACATTCTTATCTATTTTTAGATTACCCTTAGTGGCAACTGCCCTTACAAATTCCCACTGGGTTATCTTGCTTAGATCTTCTTCATCTTCAATAATAGGAATTGGAAGCATACCCATAGATTCACAGATGAATATAACCTTCTCTGTAAGTTTTGATGTTATGGGTTTTACAGGGAACAGAATGGCATCGGCACCATATATTCTATGCATATAGATCTGATACTCATCCACTATTAAGTCCTTAAACACTATTACCATAGATGTATTATTCTGTTTTGCAAATCCAATGTTGTCTAATCTTGCATCATACGGCATATCCGTTAAATCCAAAAGAACGCCGTTAAAATCCTTTTCGTTAAGCTCTTCGATATTTGCAGATTGTATGCTTTTGCTTTTTTTGAAAAACTCCACCACATTGTTTGGCTCAACAAAAAGCATATTGAGACCCATCTCAAGCACATGCGGTGGTAGTTCGCTTTTTCTTCTTTTTACCAACTCTTTCTTTTCTTTAATCTCCATACCTTGTCCACCTTCTATAAATTTCTATACCGCCTATAACAATCATTGCAAGGCAAAGCCACTGTCCCATCGTTAAACCGTATATAAATCCCAATTGCGGGTCAGGTTCTCTTGTAAATTCTATGAAAAACCTAAAAAAACCGTATAGGAATACAAAAAGCCAGAATAAGATACCCTTTTTATTAATAAGTCTATCCCTAAGGGAAAACAGTATGCCAAATAGCACAACGCCTTCAAAAAGGGCTTCATATAACTGTGATGGGTGTCTTGGAAGATAACCGCCTTTGGGAAAAGCAACAGCCCAGGGCAGGTTTGTAATCCTTCCCCACAATTCATCATTTATGAAGTTTGCTATCCTGCCAAAAAATAGACCTACAGGAGCTACGACAACTGCTTCATCTGCAATATCATAAAAGCTTAAATTGTATTTCTTGCAAAGCAGGATTCCTGCAACTATAGCACCAATAAGCCCACCATGAAAGCTCATTCCACCTTTCCATATACTAAAGATCTCCAAAGGGTGGTGCATATAGAAAGGTAAATTGTAAATCAGGACATACCCTACCCTTCCGCCTAAGATAACACCCAAGATGGCATACAAAAATATATCATCTGCAAGACCTTTTATGTTGAATTTTTTTAGTCTTTTATTTAGATAAAGATACCCTATTGTAAAACCAATCGCATAAGCTAGGCCGTACCATCTAAGATGTATGCCTTTATAGCTGAATATATCAGGGTTTATCTCAGGGTATTTTATCATATTTTTTGATTATAGGCATATACGATAGTTTTAGCTGCTTTTTTATCTCTCTTGCTTTTATTTTTGCGGCGTAATAGCCATTGACGGGTCCTACATAAACCCTTGTATAGGTCTTTCCTTTTACTTCTACTTCTTTAATAAATGCATTATGCCCGCACTTTCTGAGTTTTAGCACCGTTGTTAAAGCAAATTTTCTGTTTTTGTTTGACGATACCCAGATTATATACTTTTTGGCTGCAGCATATTTTTTATGTGTTTTTGGTTTTGGTTTAACTGTATGGTGTTTTATCTCTTTTTTTGGCTTTTGAGTAACTGTCTGTTTTGCTTTGGGTTTCTCTTTTTCTGTTTGGGTTGGCTGTTCTTTTTTCTGTACAGTTTGAATCTGATTTTCTAAATTTACTATCTGTGGACCGTTGGCTGGTTGTGTTTGCTTTTCTGTTTCTTCTTTAGCTGTTGTGGGTGTTGCTTTGTTGACTGTGGTAGGCTCTTGTGTGGCTAAAGTCTCATTACCCGTTATGCCGTTGTTTTCCTGTGTTGATTCAATGGGTTCAGAAGGCGTCTCTTTTATAGGGTTGGAT
>CAYTZD010000033.1:0-17306 GCA_964442345.1 uncultured Hippea sp.
ACATCGCCTTTGTCTTCTTCTATTCCTACAAGTCCATCGGCTATTGCAAGCGAATAGAAGTTGTCCGTTTTTTGAGATCCTGTTGAGACGGCATGGTATGCACCATCTCTAAATTCAACAGAGACCCTATCAAAGTAATACTTACCTTCTCTTGAGTGCATATCTTCATCTATTATACAGGTTAGATTTTCTGCTTTATACTCATATCCTGCAAGTTTGTAAAGCAAAGGCTTTAAATAGAGATAGGCAACCGTATAAAGCGCAGATGGCCATCCAGGAAGGCCAAAGAATATTTTACCTTCAACCTTTGCAAAAACAGCAGGCTTGCCCGGCTTTATCGTTGTTCTATCAAAGAAGATTTCACCGTTTAACTCTTTTATTATCTCTTTTGTAAAATCCCTACTGCCTTTACTTACGCCACCTGTGCTTAAAACAAGATCGCAGCTTTTAATTGCATCCTTAAATACCCTTTCTAAATCGCCTTTATCATCTTTTGCATGTCCAAAGTATATTGGACTTCCAAACCACTTATTCACAAGGCCTTTTAAGATATAATAGTTGCAGTTGTAAACGGTATTTTTCGTTGGCTTTTCAAAGGGAAAAATAACTTCATCGCCTGTCGTAATTATGCCAACAATCGGTTTTCTAAACACCTTTATGTGAGAGATGCCGCAGTAAGCACACAAAGAGACAAGCCTAACGCTAAGTCTATCACCTTTTTTGACAATTCTGGTGCCTTTTTTGACTTCAATACCTGCAAATGTAAAGTTTCTTTCATCTTCAACATTTTTTTTCAAACTCAGATAACCATCTTTGACATCAACTATCTCCACTTCTGCAACAGCTTTAACCTTGTCAGGTATAGGAAAACCTGTATTTATCCTTATACATGTGCAATCTTTTAATTCACCTTCATCTTCAACAATCCTATATTTATCACAATCACCAACAAGACCATAGCCATCCATCGCAGAACGCTTAAAAGATGGTATCTCAATCTTACTAAAGACATCTTCATAAGCTATCCTATCGTAGGCATTGTCTATGCTTATATACTCATACCCTCTGACTGTTTCTGTGTTTTTAAGGATTATCTCTATTGCTTCTTCAACCTTAACCATCACACCTTCCCAAACGGACAAACAGGATAAACACAAACCTTACAGAAATGACACAAACCACCAATAGAATACTCTGCAATATCCCTTTTTGTTATCTTATCCTTTGTTAGAATGCGCGGCAGGAATATATCAAACGCCGTTGCCTTGTAAAATATAGCACCGGCAGGCACAACAGACACAACCGTATCATTGAAATAGCCTATACTTAAATTGTTGGCAGGCTGAATCGGGTTGCCTTCTCTGATAAATTTAACACCTGCTTTCTTTAATGCCTTTTTTGAGACATCGTCTGGGTCAACACTTGAACCACCTGTAACAATCACAAATTCAGAATCACTAAAGTCTAAAAACTTATCCCTTATCCTTTTAATATCGTCTGGCAGTATAGCGCTTCTTTCAATCTCAACACCAAAATTGGCAAGCTTTCTTCTGATTTTTGGCAAGAATTTATCCTTTATCCTACCTTCATAAACTTCAGTGCCTGTTATAATAACCGATGCCTTTTTTATCTTATACTCATCAACCCAGATTAATGGTTTTTTTGCTATCCTTAAAGCCCTATCAAGCACCTTTTTTTTGGCTACAAGTGGAATAATCCTAAAAGCTGCAACCTTATAACCCTTCTTAACAGGAAATCTATCATGAATTGTCGGAAAAGAAGTTATCTCTATTCTGTTTAAGTTAATTACAGCCTTTCTATCCAATCTAAAAAGGCCGTCTATATCTGCAAAGAATGTGATTTTACCTTCTTCTGGCTCTTTTGAAAAGCTTATGTTTTTACCTGCAAGATAAGGAGCTATAGCCTTAGCAAAATCATCTTCGTGTAATTCATCTTCATCAAGGATTAGCTTATAAATATAATTTTTACCTATTGCCTTTAGTTTAGGTATATCGTCTTCTGTTATAATATGACCCTTCTTAAAATAGGCACCCTTGAAACCTTCTGTTGGCGAGATTTTGGTAAAGTCGTGCGGTATCTCTTCTCCTATAGCCTTTTCTATTGGTATCTTTATTCTCTTCATTACAATATCTGACTCAAAAACTGTTTTAATCTGTCGCTTTTTGGATTGTTAAATATCTCATCTGGTGTTCCCATCTCAACAATCCTGCCTGAATCCATATAAACAATTCTATCTGCTGCTTCTTTGGCAAAACCCATCTCGTGCGTTACAACAACCATCGTTATACCTTCTTTCGCCAATCCCTTCATAATATCTAAGATACCGCCTACCATCTCTGGGTCTAAAGCACTTGTTGCTTCATCAAATAGCATTATTTTAGGATTCATCGCCAAAGCTCGAGCAATTGCCACGCGCTGCTTCTGACCACCAGATAAATTCGTTGGGTATTCATCCTTTTTATCTGCTATACCAACCTTCGTTAGAAACTCAAGTGCAATCCTTTTTGCTTCTTCTTTCGGGCGTTTTCTAACCAGGATCTGGCCTATTGTAACATTCTCAAGCACGGTAAGATGCGGAAAGACATTGAAATGTTGAAAAACCATACCTATATCTGCTCTTACTTTGGTAAGATTTGTTTTTGGGTTAGTTAAATCAACTCCATCAACAATAATCCTGCCAGAATCTACCGTCTCAAGCTGGTTTATTGTCCTTAAAAATGTGGTCTTTCCACTGCCTGATGCACCTATGATAACAACAACTTCACCCTTCTTAACGGTTAAAGAGACATCGCGTAAGGCTTGAACGCCATTGGGAAAAGTCTTATACAAATGCTCGGCTATGATTATATCATCACTCATTGCCAGCTAATCTCCTTTCCAGATACCTGTCAAGCAAGCTTAACGAATATGTAACGATAAAATACAGTGCGGCAACGCTAAACCATATCTCAAATGGACTGAATGTTGATGATACTATCTCCCTTCCTGCCTTTGTAAGCTCTGTTAGAGAGATAACAGACAAAAGCGATGAGTCCTTGATTAAAGAGATAAACTGTCCAGCCAAAGCTGGCAGAACCCTTTTTATAGCTTGCGGCATAATTATATATCGCATTATTTGAAAATAATTCATACCCAAAGCAAGTGAAGCTTCAGTCTGACCGCGCGGTATCGACTGAATACCTGCCCTTATTATCTCGGCTATGTATGCACCTTCAAAGATAGCCAAAGCAAACGCACCGGCAAAAAACCTTGTCATATTGAATATCGTTCCGACAAAGAAATAAACAATAAATATCTGAACAAGCAGCGGCGTTCCTCTGATTATCTCTATATAAACAATTGAGAGATTCCTAAACAATGGATTTTCAGAAATACGCATAAGACCAGCTATAAAGCCGATAATCAAAGCCATAATAATTGAGACAATACTGACCTTTATCGTCATGTAAAGTCCCATCAACAAAGGCCCAGCTTTATAGCTTGAATTATAGCCTATCTCATCACCTTCTGATACAACCTCGCCCTTTTTAACTGTTGGATGCTCAACTTTTATCTTTATTATCTTCTTTGAGATGCCCTTAATAACGACTTCGTTCTTATCAACAGCTTCAACAAAACCATTGATAGGTGATTCTATCTCTTGCGTATCTTTATAAACAAGATAGGAGGGCACAGCCCTCCAGTTCCATGAATAATTTATTCTCAAACTTGCCTTATAAACAAAGAAACCTGTCGCAACAATAACAAAAACAAAGGCAATATGCCATATCCACTTCTTGCTATCTCTTCTCATTGCTTATTGAACCTTGTTTATCCAATCTTTTACATTTACAAACCACTTATTGTAAAGCTTCTGATACTCACCGTCATGCTTTATCTGTCTTAGGAAGTTGTTAAGCCAGTTTAAAAAGTCTGGATCGCCTTTATTTATAGCCCAACCTAAAGGCTCATAGGTAAACGGTTTATCCAAGAATACCAACTTACCTTTACCCTTTGTGGCATAAAAGATGCTGTTGTAAGGCTTGTCATAGACAAATGCATCTGCCCTACCCTGTATAACCTGCATAACGGCTTCTTCTTCCGTCTGAAATTCCTGAATCTTAGCCTTAGGCATAAACTTCTTAGCAGCAAAATCACCTGTCGTTCCAAGCATAACGGTTATTGTAAACTTTGGAGAGTTTAAGTCCTTATAGCTTTTAACCTTTCCAGCCCATTTCTTATTCAGCAAAATCGTCTGACCAACAATAGCATAAGGATCTGCAAAGTTGACTTTCATGTTCCTTTTTTGTGTGATTGTCATACCACTCATAATAATATCAAATTTACCTGTCATCAAAGATGGAATAATACCATCCCAATCTGTGTTAACTATCTGAAGTTTAACGCCCATAGCCTTAGCCATCAATTTTGCCAAATCAACATCAAAACCGATGATTTTACCTGTCTTACTTCTCATCTCAAATGGCATATAACCTGCATTTAAACCAACCCTTAGAACCCCTCTCTTCTGAATCTGATAAAGTGTTGAGTGATGCCACAGGTTAATGTCTGCAGCTTGAGCAAACACGGCAATCAACAAAAATAATGCCGACAGTAAACCAACCAACCTGAAACGCTTCATACCAAACCTCCTATCAATAATATTTTCCTTCATCCAACAGTTCGCTTATTACCATCTGTGTGCCGCACTTTGGGCATTTGGGTATCTCTTCCTTTGGCATATAAATAATCATAGTATATCCACATTTAGGACACTTAACTTCAACCGCTTCCACCTGTTGCTTCTCGCTCATGGCTCACCTCCTAAATAATAAACAACAATCTTTATTCGTGCAAATCAAAAATTACCTGCACCATTTTTATTTATACTAAATATATTTTAAAAAGCCAAATATATAAACAACAAAAGAAAGAAATTAACAGAGGGAAGAAAAAAAGAAAGGCGCCCGAAGGCGCCAATTTAGCTACTACTCTTCAACCTTGATAGCTTCTGTTGGACAAGCTTCAGCAACCTCTTTAATCTCGTCCAAAGAAGCTCCTTCAGGATTTACAACCTTTGCTTTTCCGTCTTCCATCTGGAAAACATCTGGCAATTCGTCAACACAAGCCTCGCAACCTATGCAAGCACCCTGATCAACCCATACTTTAGCCATTGAGTCACCTCCTAAAAAATTCCTTTCTGAATCACCCCTGCTTTTCTATTAAATTTACTCTCTTGTGTCAAGATTTTATTCACCCACCAGCTCCTTTACCTTCTCTTTGAGTTCAGTTAAATCGGGAGACTTAACTATATAGGCATCTGCAACATATGTGTAAAAATCGTCCTTATAATGAGAATACGCTGTTGACATAATAACAGGCGTTTTTGGAGATTTCTCTTTTATCTTACTTAGAACATCAAGTCCACTCATACCGGGCATCGCTATGTCTAATATGACAATATCCGGTTTCTCCTTATCGAATTTCTCCAATGCTTCTTCTCCGTTGGCGCATGGTATAACTTCATATCCTTCGTCTTCAAACTCTTCCTGATAAAGCAATCTTATTGCATCTTCATCATCAACCACCATGATTTTTTTTGCCATTTTCGTCCTCCACCTTTTTTATTGGAAATCTTATTTCACATTCAAGCCCACCCGATACATTTCTAAAAGCCATTCTACCTTCGTAATTTTCTATAATACTTCTAACTATTGCAAGTCCAAGACCCGTCCCATAGGATTTCGTTGTAAAGAACGGCTTTTCCATATTTTTTAAAGTCTCACTATCAACACCGCCACTATTATCCCTTATTTTAACTATGATATCATTATCGTCTCTATCTACAGATACATATATCTCTACCTTACCGTCTTTTTTGGCTTCTATAGAGTTTTTAAACAGATTTAAAAATACCTGCTCAAGCTGATCTTTATCTGCATAGATCCAGTTAGCGCCATCGCCTATGGAAACAGAGAAGGATACATTATCGGATATCGTGGATGCCATCTCTATGGAGTTATCTATAATATCAGCTATATCTATCTTCTCAAAATTCGCATCACTTGTAATCTTAGAAAATTTATTTATATCAAGCGTAAAGTTATAAAGTTTATTGAGCTGCGATTTTATTATATCCCTATACTTCAACGCCTTCTCATCATTGCTGATGTAATCAGAAAGCCTATCAAATAGACCTATTATACCAACAAGCGAGTTTTTCATCTCATGGGCTACTGTCATTGCCGTCTTGCCAAGTTCATAAATCTTCTTATCCCTTTCTTCTCTATCCTTCTCAGCCTGAATAATGGCTGTTAGATTTTCAACACTCTTCTTTAAAAGCAACTTATCCAAAGCACATGAGAACACATCTAAATAAGGATTTACACCATCAACATTGCATACAGGAGATATCAACAAGAAACCAACAACCCTATCCCTTGCAATCAGCGGCAGATAGAATATCTCATCTTCAAACCCAAGATCATCAATCAAACTTTTAAAACGCGCAGGTTTAAGTTCTTGCTTTTTTATGACAGATACTTCCTTTTTTACATGTTCCATCTCAAATTTTCTAATTGTATCATTACAGGATGAGCCCCACTTCCTTATCTTCACATTAAAATCGCTTTTAAATATCTTGTCTGTATCGCAACTAAAAAATCCTTCTTCTTGCACGCTTTTTAAACTTTCACTATCTATACCAACCTTTAAATCAAAACACTTCTTTCTGCTACTATACTTAAAAAACAGCAACTTATCAGCCTTACATAAATAGGCTATAATCGGCAAAGCCCTTAGGTATAAGCTAAGTAAATCATCTATAGAATTTATAACGCGAATAAACCTATCTAAACTAATCTTCTCCATAAATCTGCGTCCCTACGCCTTCCAAAGTAAAAATCTCTTCCAATAGAGAATGTGGCTTTGTTCCATTTATAATATGCACCTTTTTTACTCCAGATTCAACCGCATCTTTAGCTGAAAGCACCTTAGGTATCATACCGCCACCTATGGTGCCATTATTTATCAGACTTCTTATCTCGCTTATGTGAATAGAAGAGATAAGATTGCCGTCTTTGTCGAGAACACCATCTGTGTCGGTTAAAAATATAAGCTTTTCAGCCTTTAAGCTTATAGCCACAGCACTTGCAACGCTATCGGCATTTATGTTGTATCTTTTACCAAGCTCATCAAATCCAATAGGTGCAACAACTGGTATATAACCACTTTGCGAAAGGTGGATAAGTATATCAGGATTTACGCTCTCTACATCACCTACAAGACCCAAATCAACATCTTCGAGAAGCTTCTTTTTAGCCTTTATAATCTGCGCATCGACACCACTAACACCAACAGCCTTGCCGCCGCTTTTATTTATCTGCAAAACTATCTCTTTGTTGACCTTACCTGCAAGCACCATTACCACGACTTCCATCGTCTGCTGATCTGTAATTCTCAAACCCTTATAAAACTTGCTTTCAATATTCAGCTTGCTTAATGTTTGACCTATTTCTGGCCCACCACCGTGAACCACAATAGGATTAATACCAACATATTTAAGAAGCGATACATCCTTTGAAAAAATCTCCCTTAATTTCGGGTCAATCATAGCTGAACCGCCGTATTTTATAACCATGCTTTTTGAGTAAAATCTCTTTATGTAAGGGAGAACTTCAACCAAACAATCACCTTTATCAAACATATTCCACTCCTTCTCTATTGAAGTTAGTTTAACACATTAATTTTATAAAAATCAAGATAACATCTAAGCTTTTTTGTTGACTAACCACTAAAAATTATGATATTTACCTTTACAAGGAGATAATAAAAAGATGAAAAATGTAAGCCGCGGCAAAAGCATAGTAAAAGACAGCTTCCGTTTGATGATATTGATGGGCATATTTATGGGATTGGCTTTTATTCCACTTTCTGAATATGTCCTAAAGATACCCAAAAGCACGATATATTCAATCCCTTTCATTATAAGCACAATACTCTCTGGTATCTTTGTAGGCACAGTATCCTTCCTTGTTGTCAACATCACCATATTGAGAAAATTATCAAACCTTGAGAACAACATTGAAGCAATAACAAACAATATACTAAACTATCAGATGGGAAAAGTGAGAACAATAAGAGAATGCGAAAACTGCTACCTAAGTATATACTCAAACGACATCATAGGCAGGATAGCGATAAAGTATAATTCCTTAATCAGAGTCATAAGAGGACAATTCTGGCAACACGAAGCTTTAGAAGAATTCTCCCAAAAAATAGCAACTGTAAATTCAACAGATAAATTAAACGAGATTATGCTTGATTTCTTGGTTGGCGAACTTGATATATTGGGCGCTGAGATATATCTTCTATCTTCAGGCAGCTTAGACCTTTTGCACTCAAACAGGGTAGCAACAATACTAACACAAGAAAAGAGAAAATCGCTTATAGACATAATAAGAAACGGCAATATTGTCTCCTTAAGAAGTGATGAGATAGAAATAGTGGACTTTGGAACAGGAAAGATAAAACCAAAAGAAGTGAGTTATTTCCCAATAGAACACAGCAATAGAGCATTACTGCTTGTGGTTTACAGCAACTATCTATTGTCAAAAGAGAGAAAATCGTTTATTAGAAAAATGCTAAATGAGTATAAGTTTGCTTACGAAAGTGCCGAGATGTATGAAAGATTGCAAAATATAGCAGCATACGACGAATTAACATGTCTATACAACAGAAGATTCGGCATGAGAAGAATCAACGAAGAATACAGAAGGGCTTTAAGGTCAAACTCTGCACTATTATTTATCATGTTTGATATAGACCATTTTAAGAAGATAAACGATACATACGGGCATCAGGCTGGCGATTATATACTTGCATCTTTTGGAAAGATACTAAACGAAAACCTAAGAACAGAAGATATAGCGATGAGATACGGCGGCGAAGAGTTTCTGTGTGTTATGGGAAATACGAAGATTGAAGATGCTATAAAGAAAGCCGAAACCATAAGAGAGATAGTGGAAAAATCTGTCTTTGAATGGAATGATATAAAGATAAAAGTAACCGTATCTGGTGGTGTATCCTATACGATACCTTCGCAAGACAAAAAGACACCAGAAGATGTAATAAGAGAAGCTGACAAGGCACTGTATGAAGCCAAAAGAAGCGGAAGAAACAGAATAGTAACATATGCTTCACTCTGATATATTTTATCTATTTTTAATCATCGCATTGGGTTATATTCTCGGCAATATAAAGATAAAAGGTTTTTCTCTTGATATATCGGCTATCCTTATTGTTGCTTTAGTTGCTGGACACTTCAATATAACCATATCGCCTTCGTTCAAATTCTTTGGCCTTGCAATATTTATCTATGCAGTTGGATTGCAGGCAGGCCCTGGATTCTTTGAAGCAATAAAAGAAAACGGCATAAAGTTTAACTTTCTAAGCTTTTTATTACTTACGCTTATATTTTTATCTATCTTCTCTGTTGGCTTATATCTATCCTTACCCGATACTGTGATAGATGGAATATTCACAGGTGCTATCTCAAGCGCACCGGCTTTGGCTGCTGCACTTGAGATCAAAAATTCACCAAATCTATCCATAGCATTCGGTGTTGTGTATCCGTTTGCTATATTTGCAACAATTATGTTCGTCAGATTTTTGCCGCAAATTCTAAAGGCAGACATACAAAAAGAGATAAAAGAGTTTGAAACAAAACAGCACCTTCTTCATCCCGATATTATCACAAAAAACTTCAAGATAACCAACGAAAACTTCAAAAACACAACCATATACAAGTCCCAGATAGAAAAGATGACAGCAACCGTAATAGAAAGGGTAGAATCAAGCAAACCGCACGAACAGGAAGCTGAAGATCCAATTCTTCATTATGGAGACATCGTAAGGGTATCAGGAACAGAAGAACAGCTAAAAAATTTGCGTATCATTTTGGGTGAAGAGTTAAAAGAACCATACAAATTCCACGACGACATGAAGGTTTATAGACTACTTGTAACAAACAAAGATGTGGTCGGCAGAAAGATTGGCGAATTAAAAGAACTAAAATCACTTCATGCAACAATAACAAAGGTTAGACGCTCTGGTATAGACATACCACCATATCCAACATTGTCGCTAAGATTGGGTGATAAGTTGTATGTCGTCGCTCCGCAGAAGTATGAGAAAAAACTGACAAAACTAATAGGAAACGACCTTTTAAAGTATCCTGCAGCAGACTTTTTACCCATTGCATTGGGTATTGTTATAGGCATATTCATAGGCAATATCCCGTTTGAGATACCGTATCTTGGCACATTTAAGTTTAGCTTCGTTGGCGGCATACTTATTACAGCTTTAATCTTGGGAAGGATAGGCAGAACGGGAAGGATAGTCTGGCAGCTATCACCACATTCAAATTCTCTAATGAAGGTGTTGGGACAGTTAATATTCCTTGCAACAATCGGCACAAACTCTGGTAAATTTTTATTTGAAGCAATAAAAAATCACGGCTGGATTGCCATCACTTTGGGACTTTTTGGAATCCTTCTGCCACTGTCTATAACAACATTTGTCGCAAGAAAAATCTTTAAGATGAATCTGCTTGATATCATGGGTGTTATATCTGGTGCTATGACATCGACACCATCTCTTTCTATGGCAAACAATATCGTAAATTCAGACTATCCATCCATAGGCTATGCTGCCGTTTATCCATTTGCTATGGTCTTATCTATCATTTTGGCAGAAATAGGCATAAAGCTTATTTAAGCGTAAGGGAATAGATTAAAGCCAAAAAGGACAACAAGGCAGAAACAATAAATAACACATAGAAAGAGAACTCATCGGCAATAAAACCACCAAGAGTAGGTAAAAAGTAAGAGAGAGCATTAAAAGTCCCCCTTATGCTGACATAGGTAGGCCTTCTCTGCTGTGGAGCTATCTTCAAAAGATAGTTTGTATATCCTATAAACGAGCCATGCAGATACGCACCCATAAGAAAATAGACAACTAAAAGCAGATAGAAGTTTGAAAAGAAAATGCTTAAAAAAGGCACAAAGAAAGCCAATGTATTTGTCGTTAAAATGATAAATTTAGGACCTTTTCTGTCTGCAAAATAGCCCCAGAATAGGTTTGATAGAATGCTGCCTACCATCTGAATAGAGACAAAATAACCTATCTTCGATGGAGAGATATGCGCAACCTTTAAAGCATACAGCGATATAAATGGAAGACACATATAAACGGCATGGCTAAAAAATTCAGACATAACCATTCTTCTTAGGGAAAAATCACTTTTTAAAATATTAAAAGCATCGTGAATAAATTCAGAAAAACTCCTATTTTTCTTCTGCTTCTGTTGGCCTTCATCCATCAAACCAAGACTTAGCGAAGTAAGACCAAAGCCTATCGTGGCAAATACAAACAAGATAGTAAAACCTACAGGATAAGGATAATGCTTCAGAACAAGCTTTACAATAATTCCACTTACAACGGCAAGCATACCGCCTATAAATTGCCTTGCTGCCCAAAATCTTCCAAGCAGATCCGACGGTATGTTGTAGGAGATGATGTCATAGAATGGTATTGTGGCAATACCACCAGCAAAGGAGAAAAGGCTCAAAAAGAAGATAAAGCAGACAAGTTCTGCTATTGGATGATTAGGCAGGAGAATATACGATGTTAAGGCTATCATAAACCAAGAGATAAACCTGACCCAAAGCGATGCAACAAGATACGGCTTTTTTCTTCTTCCTTGCAGATAGAAAGCCGAAAGGAGTTGAAAAAATACAGCACCGCCTCTTGAGATGGCCGCAGCAAAACCTATTATAGCGTTTGAGTTGACAAGGTGTTTTAGAAATGCTGGCAAAACAGTTGTATAATCGACAAAACCGTTTGATGCAAAGTAGAATACGCCGTGAGATATACCTAAAAGATAGTTCTTTCTTTTTCTATTCATCTTTTGCTATTGGATGCGTTTTATCGTAAACATCTGAAAGCTCTTTAAGGTTGAGATGTGTATAGATTTGCGTTGCCCTGATTGATGAATGCCCTAAAAATCTCTGAAGCAGCCTTAAATCCATACCGTTATTCAAAAGATGTGTGGCTTTTGTATGCCTTAAAGTGTGCGGTGATATATCCTTAAAAATGCTATGAATCGCATATTTCTTTACTATCTTTCTCACCATTCTATCTGAGATCCTTCTGCCATATCTATTCAAAAACAAAGGTCCTGTTTCTCTTTTATTTAGATATTCAACAAGATATTGAACAACCCTTTGACTAAAAGGCACATACATAACCTTGCCACCTTTTCTTCTAACCTTCACCCTTAAATTATCAAAATCTACATCTTCCACATTTAGACTGACAAGCTCACTTACCCTTAAACCTGTTGAATATAAAAGCTCAAGCAAAGCCCTATCCCTTTTATCCTTAATGCTTTCAAGCAGGCTGACAATTTCATCAACTTCTAAAAATTTAGGAAGACTTTTCTTCTGTTTTGGCTTATCCACAAGCTTAACAGGATTCTTCTCAACAACACCTTTCTGCTTTAAGAACTCAAAAAACACGCTTAAAGACGCCAACTTTCTGTTTATACTCTTTGAAGATAATCCTTTCTTAAATAAAACAGACTCAAACTTCTCAACACCTTCTATGTCAAAACCGAAAGAGTGCGACAAAAACTCTTCAACATCCCTTAAATATGCCTTTTTTGTATGATGCGAACTATACCTTACATCAAGATAACGCTCAAACTCTTCTATCAGCGCAGTATGCATCTATTATTCTCTCTATCGTCGATGTTGTTGACCTTCCATCCAAGAAGTCAATAAATTCAACCCTGCCACCGTTCTTCAAAACAAAATCTGCACCAACGACGGTTTTACCCTTCCAATCAGCACCTTTGAAGAGAAAATCGGGTTTTATCGCTTCTATTAACTTTATAGGCGTATCTTCTTCAAAGATAACGACAAAATCAACACTCTCTAAACCAGCAAGCACAATCGCTCTATCCTGCTGATTGTTGATAGGTCTGTTTTTACCCTTTAGCCTTCTGACAGAGTTATCAGAATTCAAACCAACAAATAGCACATCAACATTCTCTTTAGCCTTTGCAAGATAACTGACATGGCCTGCATGTATTATATCAAAGCAGCCGTTTGTAAAGCCTATGGTTTTGCCTTTTTCTTTTAGTCTTTTAGCTATGCTTTTAGCATCGTCAATACTTACAATCTTTTCAAGCAAACGCATCTTCAACCATCTGACAGATCGTATGTATGATAAATATGTGAACTTCCTGAATGCGTGGCGTTGAGTCTGAATTTACAACAATCGCATAATCGCTTATGCCTTTTAGTATGCCGCCACTTCTGCCTAAAAGCCCAACGGTTTTAACGCCTATCGCTTTTGCCGTCTCAAATGCCTTTACAACATTTTTTGAGTTTCCAGAAGTGCTTATTCCAATCAGTATATCACCACTTCTGGCTAAAGCTTTAAGCTGTTTTTCAAATACTTCGTCAAACGAGTAATCGTTTGCAATGCTTGTTAGGTTTGAAGTATCCGTCGTAAGCGCTATAGCAGGCAGTGGCTTTCTCTCCTTTAAAAACCTGTTTACAAACTCAGCTGCCATATGTTGCGCATCAGCAGCAGAACCACCATTTCCGCAGATAAAAAGCGTATGCCCTTCTTCAAAAGCGTTTATAATCTCATCTGCGACCTTCCTTATCTCTTCAAACGATACGCTTTCCAAAACCCTTTTTAGTTCTTTAACTGCTTGCAAAAATTCGTCCTTTTTCATAACATAACTCCCATGTTTGGTAGAATAGTAAAAAAAACGACAAAATCAACATTCATTTTCACAAACGGCAAAACTGTTAAGCTAAACTTTGTCTCTCGCCATAAATTAGGCGACATAATCGACGAGAATGACACACTTCTAACAAGATGCCTAAACGAAAACAGGTTTCGAAACCTAAAAAAAGAACAAAGCTATTATACACAAAAGTTTGAGATAATTAAAAGAATAAAAGAGTTCTTCTCAAAAGAAGGTTTCACAGAAGCCATAACGCCAAAACTAAAAAGAGAAAGGATCTCAGAGACAAATATAAACCTTCTAAAAACTTCTGCTGGCACACTTGCACCTTCACCAGAAGTTGAACTAAAAAAACTTCTAACCTTAGGCTTTGATAAGATATTTGAGCTAAACTTTGCATACAGAGACGATTTTGAAGATAAATTGCACAAAAAAGAGTTTCTTATGCTTGAATGGTACAGAACATTAAAAGAACCAGAAGATATAATCCTTGATTTCTCAAACATGGTAAAGTATTTAAATGGTTCAGACATTTTAAGATACAAAAGCTTAAAGATAGACCTAAACAAGGTATCGTATATCTCATACAAAGATGCATTTGATTATTACTGTGGCATAGATATAGAAAAAGCGGAGATTTCACAACTAAAAAAGAGATTCTCCATAGAAGGAACAGACGACAAGCTTGAGATATTGGATGCCATCTTCTCCTTAAAAATAGAGAAAAAACTGGGTAAAAAGTGCATCGAAGTAATCTACGATTTTCCCAAAGAGAGAGCAGCTTTATCAAAAATAATAAACGGTTATGCAAAAAGATACGAAATTTATTTAGCAGGCATAGAACTTGGAAACTGCTATCTTGAAGAGAACGATTTTGAAGAATTAAGAAGGCGATTTGGTTTTCAAGATAGGAATTTTATGGATTATATGGCCTTTGGCATGCCACCTGCAAGCGGAATAGCCGTTGGCATAGATAGACTGATAATGATACTTCTAAGAAAGAATAGTATATGCTGAAAACATTAATAAAAATAGCCATTAGCGTAATACTCATAGTGATACTCTTTCACAAAATAGACCTTCACCAATTAAAAGAGACCATCTCAAAGGTTGGACTGGCTGAATTTATACTTCTCTGCTTCTTCTATCTTTTTGCCCAATTCATAAGCAGTATAAGGTGGAAGTTGGTTATAAAGAGTTTTGGCAAAGACGAAGATTTTTTGTTTCTTTTTAAACTATACCTGATGGGCATGTTTGCAAACCTGTTTTTACCAAGCATTATTGGTGGCGATACGATTAAAGGCTATATACTCTCAAAAAGGATAGGCATAAGACAATCGATAAGTTCTATATTTCTTGAGAGATACAACGGCCTTGTGGCACTGCTTCTTCTATCCCTTTTTAGTGTGCTTCTGTTTTTTGATCTATTTGGTTTAAGAATTGTTTTAGCAGTTATATCAATCAACATCTTCGCTTTTATTTCTGTTTATATGCTTAAGTTTATAAAACACGAAAAAGTCTTGCTATTTTACAACGATATAGCGCTGTTTCACAAAAGCAGGGAATTTTACATCGTATCGATATTATCCCTTCTCATTCAAATAATAAACATACTCATCTATGCCTATGTTGGATACCTTGTAAACCTTAACATAAACATTGCCTATTACTTTGCCTTCATACCAATAATAACATTGATTAGCTTTTTACCTATATCGTTTAACGGCATAGGTGTTAGGGAATTTTCGTTTGCTTATCTATTTAAGTATGCGGGAATTATGCCAGCTCAAGCGGTAAGCTTAAGTTTAATAGTGTTTTTCGTCTCTGTTGCATGCAGTTTAATTGGTGGTGTATTCTATTTAAGCAATGAGAATGTTGTTAAAGAAGCTAAAGGATTTCATAGATAAAAATAGACTTATAGAGAAAGGCTCATCAATTGGCACTGCAGTGTCGGGTGGGCCAGATTCTATCTTTATGTTAACAATGTTAAATAGCATAAAGGATGAATACAACCTAAGCCTTACCGTCTTACATTTCAACCACAAGATACGCAAAGAAGCAGATGAAGAAGAACTATTTGTCAAAGAAGTAGCAGAAAAAATGAATCTAAACTTTATCTCTGAAACTTGCAATGTGATGGAATTTAAAAAAAAGCATAAACTATCATTGGAAGAAGCAGCACGAATAAAACGCAGAGAATTTTTTACAAAGGCAAGGAAAACCCTTAATCTTGACTTTGTAGCAACAGGCCACACAGTGAACGATGCTATAGAGACTATGCTTATGCATCTTATAAAGGGAAGTTCACTAAACGGACTTGTCTCTTTAAAACCAAAAAACGGCTTCTTCATAAGGCCTATTCTCTGTTTTAGAAAAGATGAGATCCAAAGTTTTTTGGATGAAAACAACATAAAATACAAGATAGACAAAAGCAATTTTGAAGAAAACTACACGCGAAACAGAATAAGGCATAGACTTCTGCCTTTACTTGAAGAATTCAATCCAAATATCTTAAACACCCTATTTAGAGAACTTGAGATTTTAGCCGAAGATGCCAAACTTTTAGAGAACATAGCAGAAATTGAATTCATAAAGCGCATAAAAATTACAGATGATAAAGCCATCATAGACTTTAGTAGTTTACATTCTGCATCAATAAGAAGAAGAATAATCTCAGAAGCCATAAAACAGCTTACAGGCAACATATACTCCATAAGCTTTGAAAATATAGAAAGAATCAACAATATAGAGAAAAATTCAAGGGTGCATCTAAGAAAACTTATAAAAGCATATACAAAAGACGATAAGCTAATAATAGAGAAATGGTAATAAGAGAACTTTTAGAAGAAGGCTTCAAAGAACTGAAAAAATCAAACATAGCCACATATCACATCGATACACTTTTAATCCTTCAAACCGTTTTAAATAAGGATGATGTGTATATACTAACAAATCCCAACAAAGCAGTAAGCAGAAAGCAAAAAGAAGAGTTTTTTAGATTGATAGAGAAGCGAAAGAAATACTATCCCATAGCCTACATAACACACAAAAAAGAGTTCTTCGGTTTGGAATTCTATGTTGACGAAAGGGTGCTTATACCACGCCCAGAGACAGAACTGCTTGTTGAAGAGACAATAAAGCTATCAGAAGAATTTAAAAATCCTATAATTGTCGATGTGGCAACAGGCAGTGGATGTATAGCCATATCCCTATCAAAAACGCTAAATTTAACAACATACGCATCGGACATATCAAAAGATGCAATAGAAGTGGCAAAAATAAATAGAGATAGACTAAAAGCCAATGTAAAGTTCATCGTTGCAGACAAACTATCATTTTTAAAGAAAGCAGATATTATTGTCTGTAATCCGCCATATATAGCGCAAAACGAATATAACAACCTTCAAGCTGATGTAAAATTTGAACCAAGAATAGCCCTAATCGATGAGACAGGTATAAGTTTTTTAAAAGATTTATTAAAACA
>CAYTZD010000034.1:0-17178 GCA_964442345.1 uncultured Hippea sp.
ACTGCCTGCAATTAATACGGGTTAATTATATACTTATGCCATCTTTTCCCAATTTCAGAATCAAAAAAACCTCTTTTTGCAAAACCCAAATATAGAGATTTCCTCGCTTCAGAAAATGCATTTTCCTTATCGTTAAAAAAAAGCAAAAAAATCTTACTCTTCAGTAAATGAGCAACTGGATTGTCTCCGTCTAAGCTCAAAGACTTCTCTGCATCATTCTGAGCTTTCATAAAATCACCCATTTCAACATAATCTAATCCTCTTATTGCATAATAAAAACTTGCAGTCTTATTGGAAAACTTCTCACATTTAAACGCCTTGCTTATATTATTGACAGAAACGGAAAAATTCCTTAGGGCGTAGTTTGCAAATCCTTCTTTTAAATAACAAGAGCAACACTTACGAAATTTATCTTCTGCCTTCATCACACAGTTTAAGGCATACAAAAATTTACCTTTTTCCATTGCTATTTTATACTCAAGCAAAAGAGAATTTCCCTTTTCTTTTGAATATTCTTTAGTGGAAAATATAATAGCTCTTCTTGCATGCCGCATAGCTTGGTCAAAGTCTCCATTTTCATAAGCCTTGCTGGCTAACAAAAGTTCCCTTCTGGGATTTAAATTAAAAGCACCAAGCATAAGCACTAAAAAGGCTATAACCAAAGTTAATATCCTGATAGATTTTATCACTAAAAATTCTCTTTCAATTGACTATTCATTGATACAATCATGAAAAAATACATAAACACAATATCAAATAGATTTAAAAAAACCCAAAAACCCTTGCTTGCTCCCATTATAATTTGTTTTCCTATGGCATTACCCATCAAAGCTAAACCAAAAATATCTTCGTATGTACTGCCTGACATTACGCGAGAAAGCCAACCAATAGGATCAAACCACGGTTGGGCAACACCAAAACCTACAACCTGAAACAAAATAAAGAAAACAAACATAACAAATACAACCTTTGAAGTTTTTATCCTATTGCTTGCACTTTCTTTAACAAACAGACTTGTAATCTTGGGTATAAAAAACCCTGCTATCATACCCTGAATAAGCACAAAAAAACCGAACCAATACCTAAAACACCCAAATACAAAGCCTATCAAAGAAGATATAAATATTCCGTATGCATACCATTTAAATACTATTTTCTCTATTTTAGGCAACTTTGGGATACTCTTCACCAGCATTTTTGACAAGCCTATCTCCTATTTTCAAATTAGGATACATCTTGTCAAAATAGCTCTTTCTTAGACTGAATTTTCCCTTTTTACCACTGTCAGTTTTATAGTGAACAACAATATACTCATCTTCAATATACCCTTCATCATCCCGTGTTATAATTTTCTTTTTTATATTGGATACTACGCCACTCCAAGACTCCTTTCTTTTCTTAGAGCTAAATACCATAATTACAACCGCCAACCCAACTGCCAACAAAATACCATAAACAACTTCCATAACAACCTCCAATGTTATTTCACTTTACCTTTAATGGCATTTCCCACTTCAGAACTTATAAGTTCAGCCATCTCAGGTATGGATTTTCCTGTTAAATTCCTAATCCTTATCTCAGCATCGACTATAGATATGTCGTTCTTACCGAATTTTTGAAGTATATCACCTATAGCCTTAAAATACTTCACACCAGCTTTAATACCATCCTTGCTTAATTTCTTATTTTGCTCAAGGTTGGGAATTAATTTTGTATTTATTTCCTTTGCAAGACCCCTGCACATCTCGTTATATTTTCCAGTTTTTGTGATAAGGCCTGTATTGATAGAACCCATAGCCAAGGCCTTATGCTTTATCGTTCTTGCCGTCTCTTTTGCAAGCTTGGGTTTTGCTTTTGCTGCATTTTTGAGTATCTCAACATCAGCAAAGGATTCTTCATGCACAGATGTTGTCAAATTTGCAAAAGATGTTTCTGCAAGATATCCAGTTTTAGCCTTATAAGCCTTGTTAAACTCTCTTTGAGCCTCCTTTTGAAACTCATCCAAAGTTACATACTTTCCACCTTTTTTAATGAGCTTGATGGGTTTTCCATCTATAGTTACAGTCTTCAAATTATCTTCAACCAAACCCAAATCCCAATCCATACCTACCGAATCACCTGATGCTGCATTCCTAAATTCCCTAACCTCAAAATCCTGCCAACCAAGCTTCTTCATTCTGTTTTTAAAGTCGGTTATGACTCTCTTTTTCACCTTATTCTCGTAGTGGATATAAACACGCTGAAGGGATTTTGGCGCTTTATACTTCAAGTAGTTTTTTGCATGTGGAGAAGCCATAAGCTTCTCTGTTTCACTCTCCATCTTCTTTGCGTATTGTCTAACAATCTCCGTATTGCCTTTTTTTAACTCTTCTTCCATATGTCTTATGTTTTTTTCATAATTCTTAACCATTGCAAGAGACATCTCTCTTTCTTGTTGATACTTTGCACTATCTATAACATCCACCGAATACTTTTTATATGTATTTTTAGCTACGGAACATCTACTTATAACCTTTGATGTTGCCATATGAATAGCTCCGATTGTAGCAAGCGTAAATCCGGCATTCAAAGCTGCACCCTTTATACCCATCTTTTTTCCTGTTGTTGGGTCTGTTATATTATATCCGTCGTATGCGCTTGCAGCCACCATGGTAACGCTATTTAAATTCTCAACGGCGTGTTTTATGCCACTTGCTATACCATCGCTTAACCCGTTTGTTATTCCTGTATATCCCGCGTAAACATATGCTCCGGCTTTTGCATAACCCATAGAACCAGCCATAACACCAAATTCAGACCAATATTTAACCTTCTTAACCCTTTCAAGTCTATCTTCGGCCTCTAAAAGCTTAAGAGCACTTCCTGCCTGTTCTTTTTCAAGTGTATTTGCATATTTTTTTCTTAAAACCCTATATATTTTTTCAAGCTGACTATTGTCAGATTTTTTTAACGCTTCACGAGCATTCCTTAACGCCCAGTCGGCCGACCCTGTATATCCATGTTTTTTCATTATTGTGGAAAGCCTATTTATACTGTCAAAAACCCCTATTCTTTTTTGATAAGATACGCTCTCTTTTATAAAAAGCTCTTTTGTAAGATTTGCATTGTATCTATCCCACTGGGTTGTTGTATGCTTAAACTCTCCTGTCTTTAGTTCGTTGAGCAAATCCTTCTGCTGTTGTAAATCAGCCTTTTTACCCATAATAATAAGCTTTATCTGTTCTCTCTGCGAATCCGTTTTAGCCTTTCTAAGCATTCTTTTATATGCTGCAATATCCTTTTTTAGCCACTCTATTTGAGCATTGTAAAACTCTTCTTCATCTGTAAGGCCACTTATATCAACACTCTCATCTGCATCCTGTAGCGATGAACCAGATTTGTTGTATTTTAAGTCAAATTCATAAACCACCTTAAATGTTGGGCATGTGTCCTTGCTGCTACATCCCTTTGTAATTCTTGCTTCAAGCTCTATCTTTCCATTACTCTTTCCTAAAAGCGCATTACTCATACTTATAGAGCTTGAAGAAAGTCTCTGCTGTTTTTTCGTCTTAAAGACAAATTTGTTATTATTATCATAACCACCGCTATATGTTGTCGGCAAATACACTCTCCAGGTTATGGGTATCCTACTTTCTCCTTTTAGGTTTAAATTCCATTTCTCATTTTCCTTATAAATTCTTTTTGGCGGATTCCAATACAATGATGCAACAAGAACCTTTTTGTAAGAAGGCGTTTCTTCTTCGTCCGGACTTGAAACATACTCGTGATTCTTAGATGTTCTTATACTCTTTAGTTCAGTCGATGTTGTATAAATCTTTATCCATCCTTGCTTTGTAGAATATTCCACTTCATAAGGATAAGGAAATAACTTTTTAAATCGCACATCTTTAAGTTTGCTGTATGTATTTTTCATATCAACAGAACCCTTATCTAAAGCCGAGCCAAATCTATAAGCCATTTTTTCATATCTTTTTGCGTTGCATACAAAAATGGAAGCGTACTCTTGCAAAAAAGCAGAATCATCATTTAAAGATGACACACTAACCACTCTCTCTGATGCAGGCAATTTCCTATATTCATTGAGCATATCTGAAAAATCTTCTTCAAGTTCGTCTCTGTTGTAGTTTTTATCAACGGGATACTTTTTTGGATTCCCTTGTTTATTTAAAACATACCTGTATATTACAGCATTATCGCCTGAATATATATGTCTTAATGTACATATTAATTTATCGCCTTCAATTTTCATCGTAAATTTATAATGCCAGTTTGTATCGGCAAGCTTAGAGTATGTTGTATAAACATCTCCTGCTTTTTTAGCTAAGATATATTCTGAATATTTATCTTTATACCTATACAGATAAAGAAGATGAAGATTGCTACCTATTTCATATATATCCTTTATATACACCCTACTTGATTCAAGTGGTACCATAAAGCCAACAGCTGAATACGGTTTCAAATTTTTAGCCTTCTCCTTTTTAGACTCAATTTTTTTACCATAGTTATAAAGATAGGTTTCGTTCACATCATTGTTTAAATCCATACTCCAAATGCCATTTACCGAAGAGTGGGTTGCCTGAATCTTTTTACCTTTTAAAGATGCTGCCTTGACGAGATTTTCCAATAGTTTTTGTCTATCCTTCTTAATCTTTTCGGGCTCTGGCATCTTCATATATTTCGCTAATTCCGAATTCACAAGATTAAGCTTTTTATGAATATCAAGAATCTGTTTGCGTTTGTTCAGCAACATTCTTAGAGACTCTTCTGCCATCTGTTTATTTCCGTATCTATAAGCATTATAAGCATCAGCAGAATATTTGGCATATTCAGCCATATTAACAGAAAGCTCTGTTTTTAGTTGAACAGCTTTATATAAAACCCTGTTTAAACCGGAAAAGTAATTTTTTACAGAAGTGCAAGGATATTCGTAGTATTTGTCAAACTGCTTATTTAAAATTTTCCGTTGACTGTCGGATAGTTCCCCATAAAGCTTATTTATAAGGCTTCTGGTTGTTGTTATAGGCGCTGTATTTGTGAACTTATCAAGATAGCTTATCGCTTGTATCGGTTCTATCTTGTTCTTCTGATTGTTACCCGCTGGTAGAATAGGAGATGTTTTCTTGAGGTTTTTATGCCCTTTTTTTGAACCTTTAATGTATATATTATCAAGCATCCTTAATGTGTAAGATGGTAAATTCAGTGAGTCCTTACGCCAAGATATAGCAAGCAACATATACATCTTACCATCCACATAAGGAGTAAATACAAAAAACCTTTTTCCTTTGGTTATAAAAGTTATACAAGGTGTATGTTTTTCTCCTAAAATAGTATATTTTGATGAAGCTATAAATTTTACATTTCTATTCGTAGGGTCTTTTTTAAAATCACGATATGTGCTTTTTATAACTTCCTTATATTGCTTATAATTAACTTCAACGGATTTACCAATTAAGATAGCTGCATATTCATTTTCAGAGTACTTGTAAAGCATCTTGTATATCTTCTTATCTTGCTTACCTATCCACCCTTTTTCTGGTGCAATTTCAAGAGAGCCCCACGATATCTTTTTACCACTTATATTCTTGTATTCTGATGCATTGCTTATGTGTATTACCGAAAATAGATATAAAAAAACAATGACAAATACCCTAAGTTTAGAATACAACATAACCTTTTATCTCCCTACTTTAATTATAAAAACCTACCGGATTATCTACCCTATCACAAACTCGCAGGTTTTTATGTTAATATTATATGGCAGAATTTTATATATGTCAACTAATTAGAATTTAAATCTCAGATAAATCCTAATTTCTTTCTATTCTCTTCGCTCAATCTATCAGGACTCCAGGGTGGATCGAAGGTTAGCTCAACTTCAATCTTACCTATGCCTTCAATCTCTTTCAACTTATCCTTAACCATTTTAACCATCTTTAAACCTGCAGGACAGTGCGGCGTTGAGAAGGTCATCAATATATTCACATTGTTATCGTCAATCTTTACATCGTATATCAAACCCATCTCTACAATATTTATAATCGGCGCGCAAGGTTCATAGATTTCAGAAAGCTTATTCAAAACCGTATCTTTATCAATCATCTTTTGCACCACTTTTCAGCCTTTTTTAGAGCAACACTTAGCGATTTAGATTTTGATGAAAGCATATACTTTGCAACTGAATTTTTCTCATCATAAGCATAGGCAAGTTCAAAATAATCTCTATAATTCTTCTTTTCCTTAAATCTTATCAAGCCAGCAATGGCATAAACTTTTGAATAATCTTTAAACGATAAGTTCTTTTTTTCAAGCGAAGATACGATACTTTTTGCCTTGTAAACCTTGCCAGCCTTTAAATAATATACTGCTGCGCAAACTTGAGAGTTTGCATCACTTCTCGATGAATAAAACCTTATAGCTTCAGCTGTATTTTTGAATGCAGGTTTAGAAACAACAACCCTTCTTTGACCACTTTTTGTTCTTTTTGGATTATGTATAGGCGTTGTTTGAATATTTTTTAAAGCAGAAGGAGCAGGATACTTAACACCCTGCTCACTACAACTTACAAGGATAAAAACAAGAAGAACAATTAAAAAATTATAAGGCATCTTTGAAAATCTTGTACATATTCTCAAGTGCCGTTTTAATCCAATCTTGAGCATCGTTTATGTATTCTTCAAGAACATCTTTTTGACTTTTCTCTTTGTTGTTATAAAACTTAGAGTAAACTATGCCACTAACCAAAGCCAAAGCGATTGCAGGCAACATTTTAACCTTTTTTGTTAACAGTTTACTTGCAACGCCTGCTGTAACAAATACAGAAGCACCCACAGAAGCAGGAGTCAGTTTTACCTGATCTTTTAAGATATCAACTGGCGCAACATATAAACCGTATTCTGTTAAAGCTTCAGCTCTCTGAAGCATATCCTGCCACTTCTCTTTGTTCTTCTCTATAAATTCAGGGTTGTTTCTTTCTACATAACCCTTTAGCTCCATAAAGAACATAGACAACAAGTTTTTACCTGTTGAACTCAACTCATCTCTGACTTTGTTAAGAATGCCTTCAAAATCCCTTGCAAGTTTAACTTCTGCCTTCTTCCTTGAAATTTCATTCATAAGCTTATCACGATAAGCCTTCAAAACCTTTTCCATTACAAAACCTCCTCAATTTTCTTTTCTACAACTCTTCCATTGGGTTCTTCTTCTTCAAAAATCTGGCCTGTAAAACTGTAAAAACTGCAAGCATCATCTTCATAGCAGGTATAATCTAAACCAGCCTTATGACACACATTGGCAAGGAAAGCTTCTTCATCCCAGCCCCACTCTACCGGCACCTGCGGAAGCAACAAACCAGAATTTGCACCACAGACGACATATAACCCATCTCTTCCGACCTTAATCTGTTCGGCATAGGGTTTATCCTTGCTCAAAAGCTTCATTGGCGAAAGAACGGTAACTTCAACAACAACCTTATCAAGTTCAGGCATCACAAGCGGTTGAAATCTCGGATCGCCAAACGCAGCAGATATAGCAGAAGAGATAGTGCCTTTTATTACCGGTTCAAGCGGCAAAGGATAGCCTATACATCCCCTTAGATTTTTATCCGGATAGGTGTTTAAAGTTACAAAGACGCCCCTTTTTTGATTGAGAATCTCAGGATACTCATCAGGCAGTGGCATTATATCTTTATGCTCAAAGAAATACGCTATAGCTTCCCTTGCAATTCTGACTAAGAATTCACCTTCCCTTAACGATAACTCCATTTTTTACTCCTTATGCACAACGCTATAACACCTTGCACAAATCTCTTCATTTGTTGGATTATCTCCGACCGTTTCAGAATACTTCCAGCATCTCAAACACTTCTTGCCCGGTGCTTTTATCACGCTTACTTCAATACCCGTTTCTTCATCATAATACTTAACTAAGGAGTCGTCAAGGGAACCAAAGTCAAAATACGAAACGATACAGATGTCAGCAAGCTCATCCTTGTTAAATCCTTCGATAACCTTCTGCATCTCATCGCTTTTTATATCAACAAAAACACCAGCTTCTAAGGAGTTTCCTATCTGCTTATTGCTTCTTGCTAATTCAAGTGCCTTATCGGTTGCCGATTTTAACTTTCTTAAATTGCTCCACTTCTCAATCAATGCTTCGTTTTTATACTCTTCCTTTGGCGGCACAAATTCTTCCATGTGGACACTCTCTTTTGAGCCATTCATATACGAATATGCTTCTTCTGCCGTAAAGGACAAAATTGGAGCCATATAGAAAACGATAACCTTCAAAATCTCATTCATAGCCGTCTGAGCAGAGAGTCTCTTCTTTGAATCCTTTGCTTCGCAGTATAATCTATCCTTTAAAATATCTAAATAGAATTGAGAAAGCACAAGTATGCAGAAGTTTGTCATATTCCTATAGATAACATGAAATTCATAATCTTCATAAGCTTTAAGCAGTTTTTCTTTCAGAAGCTCTGTCTCTGCAAGCACCCATTTATCTATCTCTTCAAGCTCATCGTATTTTAATGCTTTAGATTCATCAAAATCATTCAAATTGCCAAGCAAAAATCTAATCGTGTTTCTTATCTTTCTATAGTTGTCAACCAATCTTCTCATTATCTCATCTGATAATCTAACATCTTCCCTATAATCGGTTGCAGATGCCCAAAGCCTTAAAAGTTCAGCGCCGTATTTTTTGATTATCTTTTCTGGCTGTATAACATTGCCCAACGACTTAGACATCTTTCTGCCTTTTGAATCAACAACAAAACCGTGTGTCAGCACTTCGTTGTAGGGTGCTCTATCTCGTGTTCCCACAGATTCAAGCAGCGATGAATGGAACCAACCGCGATGCTGGTCGCTTCCTTCAAGATACATATCTGCAGGCCATCTTAAATAATCCCTTCTTTCCAAAACTGCAGCATGTGATACGCCAGAGTCAAACCAGACATCGAGAATATCTTTCTCTTTTTCAAACTCATCGCTTCCGCACTTGCACTTATACCCTTCAGGCAAGAAATAACTTGCATCCTTCTCAAACCAGATATCGGCACCGTGCTTTTCTATCTCATCAGCAACCCTATCTATTAATTCCTTATTGAACTGCACCCTTCCGCACTTTTTACATTTAAATAAAGCTATGGGAACACCCCATGCCCTTTGTCTTGATATACACCAATCAGGGCGCGTCTCCATCATTGAATAGATCCTGTTTCTGCCCCATGATGGAATCCACTTTGTCTCATCAATAGCCTTTAAAGCCTTATCCCTTAATCCATCTTTATCTATGTTGATAAACCACTGCTCGGTTGCTCTAAAGATTATTGGGTTTTTACATCTCCAGCAGTGCGGATAGGAATGCGTAATCTTTTCTTCCTTAACAAGCATCTCTTTCTGTTTTAAAAGCTCTATAACCTTTGGATTGGCTTCAAACACATGCATACCGCCAAAATATTCAACATTTGGCAAAAATTTGCCATCATCATCAACTGGCGAATAGATAGATAGGTGATACTTCATACCTGCAATATAATCTTCTTCACCATGACCAGGCGCAGTATGAACAAGGCCTGTTCCAGCATCAAGCGTAACATGGTCTCCAAGTATTATCATCGATTCCCTATCATAAAACGGATGGGCAAGTATATAACCTTCAAGCTCTTTGCCTTTTACCGTCTTTATGATCTCGTAATTTTCTATCTCAAACTTTTTCATTAATGGTTCGACCAGCTCTTTTGCTACAAGATAGACATGTCTTGGTTGAATCTGAACAAAGGCATATTCAAATTCAGGATTTACAGCAACTGCCAAGTTCGCAGGCAAAGTCCACGGCGTCGTTGTCCAGATGATAGCAGAGACAGCCTTACCCAAGAATCTTTTATCCTTACTTCCCAAATCATCTATAAAATCAAACCTAACATAGATTGATTCACTCTCATCGTCCTGATACTCAACTTCAGCCAAAGCAAGAGCAGTCTTACAGGAAGCACACCAGTAAACCGGCTTCTTCTGCTTGTAAAGCAAATCCTTCTCAACAAACTTGCCAAGCTCTCTTAATGTATCTGCTTCGTATTTAAAATCCATCGTAAGATATGGATTATCCCATTCACCAAACACGCCAAGCCTTTTAAATTCTTCCCTTTGAATGTTTATATACTTCGTGGCATAATCCCTGCACAGTTTTCTAAATTCCGATGTAGGCATTGAGTTTTTCTTATTTTTGCCAATCTCTTTTTCAATGTTATGCTCAATAGGCAAGCCATGACAATCCCATCCCGGCACATAAGGGCATTTATAACCCATCATCGTCTTGGATTTTATGATTATATCCTTAAGCAACTTATTTAAAACATGACCCATGTGAATATGGCCGTTTGCATAAGGCGGTCCATCGTGAAGTATAAAAAGCTTTTTGCCTTCTCTATCCTTCAAAATTTTATTATAAATATCCTTCTCATCCCACTCTTTGAGCATCTTTGGTTCTTTCTGAACCAAGTTAGCCTTCATAGGAAAATCGGTTTTAGGCAAAAGCAGCGTATCTTTGTAATCCATCTTTATTCCCCCCTGAGTTTGGCAGAAAATTTATCTCTCAATTTTGCGTAAATTTCGTTTACAATCCTTTCAATCTCATCATCCGTAAATGTCTTCTCATCGTTTCTTAATACAACCCTAAATGCAAGGCTTACCTTATCTTTATCTTCCAGCTTATCATAAACATCAAACAATCCAACCTTATATACAAACTCAGTATTGAGAATCTCTTTTTCTATATCAGCCCATCTAACATCCTTTGACACAACAACAGCCAGATCCCTATAAACAGTCGGAAGAGTCGGTATAGATGAGTATTTTACCGTCTCGGTATTGAGATTGGAAAGCTGACTTAAGTCTATCTGACCAACAATCACCCTTGCCTTTTTGTCAAACTTCAAATCATAAAACGGATATATATCTGGATGAATCTCACCAACAAAACCTATCTCGCTGTTTTTATAAAAGACATCTGCGCTGCGTTTCGGATGTAAAAACTCCTTCTTCGACGATTCAAAATCAAACTTAGCATCTGCAAGAGAAGCTATAAGTTCAACAACACCTTTGGCATCATAGAAGTCAAAAAATCTGCCTTTCTCATACCAACTAAAATTGGAAATACCGTATAATAAGAATCCAACATTAACGCTCTCTTTTGCAAAATCATTATCCTTAAAAAAGACCCTTCCCACTTCAAAAATCGGCACGCTTCTTACACCCTTATTTAAGTTAAAGACAAGCGCATCCATCAAAGAGACAACAAGCGTTGTTCTCATCACATCCTGTAAATCTATCAAAGGATTCTTAAGATACACAAACTGACTTTCATCTTTATCAAAAAGCTTTAGCTTCTTACTATCAACAAACGAGTAATTCTTTGTCTCAAAAAGACCAGAATCGGCAAGCAGCCTTGTAACATCCCTTGCCAGCTTTTCAGTTTTATCTTCAGACTTTATCCTTGTTTCAACAACAGGAAAGGTTGGCTTTATCGTATCATAACCCTTTATACGTGCTATCTCTTCTGCTATATCGTGTTCGCCTTCAATATCAAATCTATAAGTAGGTACGGTTATCTCAACGCTTTTTTTATCTATCTGCTCAACACCAAATCCAAGACCAACCAGCACTTCAACCATATCCGAAGATGAATAATCGCTACCCAACAAAGCGTTTATATTGTCAAAATTGGCAGATACCTTTTTTGGTTCAAATTCCTTCTCTTTTACATCAATAATCCCTTTATATACCTTTGCATCGGCATACTTCTCCATTAAACTTAAAGCATACCTGCTTGCAAAGATAGGCAGATTCGGGTCAACCCCCCTTTCAAACCTGTGGGATGATTCTGTATGAAGCTTTAGCTTTCTTGCTGTAAGTCTAATGCTAACAGGATTAAAGAATGCACTTTCAAGTGCTATCGTTTGTGTCGAATTATCAACACTTGAAAATTCACCACCCATAACGCCTGCAATAGCCACAGGGCTTTCTTCATCAGCTATCACAAGCATCGTCTCATCAAGCTTATACTCCTTGCCATCAAGTGCAACGATTTTCTCGCCATTTTTAGCCTTTCTTACGATAACATCGCCGTTGAGTTTATTTATATCAAACGCATGCATCGGCTGACCCAAAGCCAGAAGCACATAGTTTGTTATATCAACTATGTTGTTTATCGCTCTAACGCCGCATTTTAAAAGCCTTATTCTCATAAAAAATGGTGATCGCTTAACCGAAACATCCGCCGCAGCAAGCGTATATCGTGGACAATTCTCAAAGTCTTCCACTTTGACACTTTTCAAATCTTCAACACTTTTATCTATCTGATTGAATTCTATTTCTGGCAATTTAACCTTTTTTGAATAAAGTGCAGCCACATCCCTTGCCACACCAAGCATACTTAACGCATCAGCCCTGTTTGGTGTAAGCTCTATCTCAATGATGGAATCGTCAAACTCATCAAAACTACTAAGTGCCACACCATTCTCAAACGACCTATCAAGCCTGAACAACTCAGTTGATGCATCTTCAAGATTAAGCTCTTCGGCACTTAGAAGCATTCCTTCGCTGACAAAATCACCAAACCTTCTCTTCTCTATTTTTCTATCACCAACAGCACCGCCTGCTAAAACCAACGGAAACTTCTCACCCACTTCAACCGTGCTATCAGCCGTCGCAACATTTACTACTTTATCGCCTATATCAGCCTTACACAAAAGAAGTTTGCCTTCTTTTTTAATATCAACAATCTCAGCAACTATAGCACCATAGGTGTCAATCCTTTCAACTGTGTCAACTTCAAGTCCTGCCATTGTTATTCTATCGGCTAACTCTTCAGCCGAGACATCTATATCTACAAACTCTTTAAGCCATCTATAAGATACTCTCATAGCAACCTACCCTTTGCCAGCGAAAATTGTTCAAGGAACCTTATATCATTTTCAAAGAAAAGCCTTATGTTATCTATGCCGTATTTCAACATAGCAAATCGCTCAACACCAAGACCAAACGCAAATCCCTTAAACTTATCAGTATCATATCCACCGTTTTTTAAAACATTTGGATGCACCATACCACAGCCTAAAACTTCAAGATACCCCGTATATGAACAGACCCTACAACCCTTACCACCGCAGATAACACAACCTATATCCACTTCTGCCGATGGTTCTGTAAATGGAAAATAACTTGGTCTAAATCTTACAGGCACATCGCCAAAGAATTTTCTTAAAAACTCTATCAAAACACCCTTTAAGTCAGAAAACCTTACATTCCTATCAACAAGCAGTCCTTCAACCTGATGAAACATCGGAGAGTGTGTTAAGTCTGAATCCCTTCTATAGACCCTGCCCGGTGAGATAAACATAACAGGTGGCTTTTCCCTTTTCATTACGCGAATCTGCGTTGGTGAAGTGTGGGTTCTTAAAACCACATTATCGTTTATGTAAAATGTATCCTGCATATCTCGTGCGGGATGCTCCTTTGGAATGTTCAACAGCTCAAAATTGAACAGGTCAAGTTCTATCTCAGGGCCCACTTCAACAGAGAATCCCATCGACCTAAATATATCTTCAATCTCTATTATTGTCTTTGTTATTGGATGAATGCCACCGCCAAACGGTGTTCTGCCGGGTAATGTGATATCTATCGCTTCTTTTTCTAATGATTCAAGCTTTGCCTTTTTAAAAATCTCTTCCTGTTTTTGAGCTATTCTATCTTCTATAAACTTTTTAAGTTCATTTATCTTCTGGCCAAATCTCTTTTTCTCATCATCAGATAGCTCTTTTAACTTCTTAAAAAGTGCAGTAACCTTACCCTTCTTACCAACAAAGGCAGCTTTAAGCTGCTTTAGTTCTTCTTGATTGGTTATATTTTTCAGCGCTTCTTCCAGTTCCTTTTTTAGCTCTTCCATCGCTCTCTCCCAATATTAAAAAAATGCGGAAGAATGCCCTTTTTTGGACATTTTTCCGCATCTATACAGGCCTTTTGATTTTTTGCTTTTAAGCCTTTACAGACTCAACAATCTTTTTGAAGCTTTCTGGTTCTCTAATTGCAAGTTCGCTCAACATCTTTCTGTTTAAATCGATGCCCTTCTCTTTCAAAAGATGCATAAACTTACTATAGCTTAAACCATACTCTCTAACTGCAGCATTTATCCTTGTAATCCACAATCTTCTGAATTCTCTCTTTCTTACCTTTCTATCTCTATACGCATACTGAAGCGCCCTTCTTACGCTCTCTTCGGCATTCTTATATGTTGAGTGCCTTCTCTGATAATAGCCCTTTGCAAGCTTTAGAATCTTCTTATGTCTTCTTCTTCTTGTGTATCCTGTTTTTACTCTCATTTTACCTCCCTAATTAATCCCACGGCATCAGCTCTTTTAGATTGTGGAGAACTGCTCCGCTTTTTACATAGCTGGCTTTTCTTAGGTTTCTCTTTCTTTTTCTTGGTTTATCAAACAAAAGATGGCTTTTATTTGCCCTTGCATGCTTAAAATAGCCTTTTGCCGTCTTCTTGTAAAACCTTTTGGCTGCTGCTCTTCTTGTTTTCAGTTTCATTTAATTTTCCTCCTAATTGTTGTGTGGTGCAAAAGAGACTGACACCCTTCTACCTTGATAGTCAGGTTTGCCTTCAATCTGACCCAAATCAGCCAAGTCAGCCTTTAATCTTTCTATCAGCTCTTCTACGAGATCCTTTCTGTCCCTTTCCCTTCCTCTTAAAAAGACATTAAATTTAACCTTATTCTTATCTTCAAGAAAACTGCGAGCCATTTTCAATTTGGTCTGATAATCGTTGTCTGCTATTCTTGGTCTTAACTTAAGCTCCTTAACCTTAATCGTCTTTTGTGCCTTTTTGCTTCTCTGCTGCTTCTTCTTTTTCTCATAATTGTATTTGCCGTAATCCATTATACGGCACACAACCGGATCACTGTTTGGGCTTACCAAAACAAGGTCAAGACCTGCATTTTGAGCCCTTCTTAAAGCTTCAGATAAAGAGACAACACCCACCTGTTTACCATTCTCATCAACCAGCCTAACCTTGTCAGCCTTGATGTTCTCGTTTATTGGTGGAATCTCTTTCTTTCTAAAATCGCCTCTTATAGCATCACCTCCTGTCTGCCACTTCTTTATTCCATTTCTCAACAAGCGAATCTATATCCATACAGCCCAGATCGCCTTCTTTTCTCTTCCTTACAGAGACTGTATTACTCTGAACTTCCTTGTCTCCCACAATTAAAGCATACGGAATTTTTTCCGTTTCTGCAAATCTTATCTTCTTACCAACCGTCTCATTTCTCTCTTCAAGTTCAACCCTAAAGCCTTTATCTTTTAGTTCTTCGTAAATCTTATGCGCATAATCGAGATGTTTTTCAGAAACTGGTATCACCCTTGCCTGCACAGGTGCAATCCAAAGTGGAAAATCACCTTCATAATTCTCAATCAGAATAGCAATAAAACGCTCAATTGAACCCAAAATAACCCTATGCACCATAACCGGCTGCTTCTCTTTGCCGTCTTCGTCTATATATGTCAATTCAAACCTTTCAGGCAAGGTAAAATCACACTGAATCGTTGCACATTGCCATTTTCTTCCTATTGCATCCTTTAATTTTACATCTATTTTAGGCCCATAAAATGCACCATCACCTTCGTTTATATCGTATTTTCTTTTCGTATTTTCAAGTGCATTTATCAAGGCATTTGTTGCAAGTTCCCACTGCTCATCTGTTCCTATGGAATTCTCAGGCCTTGTTGAGATCTCAAGTTCGTATTCAAAACCAAATATATCCATAACATCCTGAACAAACTCAAGGACGCCTATTATCTCATCGTTTAACTGATCAGGCCTACAGAATATATGAGCATCGTCTTGAGTGAATTCTCTAACCCTTAAAAGTCCATGCAAAACGCCGCTTTTCTCATGCCTATGTACAACGCCAAGCTCAAAATAACGCTTCGGCAATTCTCTATAACTTCTCTTTTTTGATTTATAAACCTGTATATGGCCAAGACAGTTCATCGGCTTTATACCAAAGCTTTGGCCATCTATCTCGGTAAAATACATATTCTCCCTGTAATGGTCAAAATGGCCGCTTCTTTTCCACAATTCTGTCCTTAGTATCTCAGGGCCTTTGACAAACTCATAGCCTCTTTTTAGATGCTCTCTTCTTTCAAACTCTTCTATCAAATACCTAAGCATAGCACCCTTTGGATGCCAGATGATAAGGCCAGGGCCAACTTCGTCGTTTATGCTAAATAAATCAAGCTGTTTACCCAGTTTTCTATGGTCTCTCTTTTTGACTTCTTCTAAGAACTTGAGATACTTGTCTAAATCTTCCTTTGTTGCAAATGCAGCACCATAAATACGCTGAAGCATCGGACGATTTTCATCACCCTTAAAGTATGCACCTGCAACATTTAAAAGCTTAAAGTGCTTCAAATAGCCTGTTGAAGGTATATGCGGGCCTCTACATAAATCAACAAAATCACCCTGCTGATACAAGCTTACTACATCTTCGTCTATATCCTTCAAAATCTCAACTTTATATTCATCACCTTTTTCTTCAAAGAGTTTAATCGCTTCTTCCTTAGGCATTTCGGTGCGCTTAAACTTGTAATTCGCACCGACTATCTTCTTCATCTCTTTTTCTATCTTTTTCAAATCTTCATCTGTTATGGTTCTGCCGACATCCATATCGTAATAGAAGCCGTTTTCAATTGCAGGTCCTATGGCAAACTTGGCATTACCAAAAACATGTTGAACAGCCTGAGCCATTATATGAGCCGCCGAATGTCTTAAAATCTCAAGACCCTCTTCAGAATTAACACTTATAAATTCAACTTCTTTGTCTTCATCAAGCGTATTATCAAGGTCTATTATTTTACCGTCTATTTTAGCCGCAATAACATCCTTTAGCTTATTCTTTTTAACATATTCCAATAGATTGGTGCCTTTGTTTAGCTTCATTATCTTTCTCCACAAAAATAAAAAAATGGTGGGCGCAAGTGGTTTCGAACCACTGACCTCTTGCGCGTCAAGCAAGCGCTCTCCCCCTGAGCTATGCGCCCACACCACCTAAAAAAATCTGGCTTCTTGTTATCATTTTAACCCTATTTTGTCAAGAGAGATGCTTCAAGCTTTTTAAAA
>CAYTZD010000035.1:0-16331 GCA_964442345.1 uncultured Hippea sp.
TCATACTTGCAATATGAGAAGCTTTATGATAGAAAAATAATCAAAATGAAAGGTGGCTAACAATGAAGCAGATTAAAGAACTACCAAAGGATGGCAAATTCGTTGTGCTTTTTACATCGGATCACTGTCCACACTGCAAAAAGATGGAGAAAAACCTAAAACAGATAGAGAAAAAATACAGCGAAAAGGGTATAGAGTTTTATTCTATCAATATCTCCCGCAATCAAGAGATAGCCTTAAAATACAACATTATGTCTGTTCCATTTACCATATTTATGAACGGCAACAAGCTTGTCGGTAAAGAATCTGGCGCTGTGTCCATTAAAACCATAGAATTAGAACTTGAAGAACTTCTAAAGGATGGAGAGTTTATCAAAAAGCTTAAAAGATTATTCAGATTATCTTAACACTCTTCTATCTTTGAACCATCAAACTTCATAACTTTATTTCTACCGCTCTCTTTTGCTTCATATAAGGCTTTATCCGCTTTGCCTATAAACCCGTTGATCGTGTCGTCTTTAAATTCTGCAACACCTACGGACACCGTTATTGATATATCTTCATTTTGATTTTTTACTCTCATATTCTCTATATTTGACCTTATCCTTTCTGCAACATCACACGCTTTATTAAGATTTGTCTCTGGTAATATTACAGAGAACTCTTCTCCGCCGAATCTTCCTGCAATATCTGAACTTCTTATTGAATCTTCTATCGCCCTTGCAACACTTTTTAGCACTTCATCACCCACAATATGGCCGTATGTGTCATTTATGCGTTTAAATTTATCAAGATCCAATATCATAAAGGAAAGTGGCTTGTCGTTTCTTTTTGAAAGTTCGATAAACTTCTCAAGGAATGTTATAATCGAACGCCTGTTGTAAAGTCCTGTCAAAAAATCCCTTTCAGATTCATGTTTTAGTTTTTTTATCAGCTGACCTTTGTGTATGTTTGCCTTTACCCTTGCATAAAACTCAACAATGCTGTATGGCTTTCTTATAAAATCATCGACACCGCTTTCAAACGCCTGCTTCATTATTTTAAAGCTTTCTGTGCCTTCTGCTGCTGTAACGCCAATAATCGGGATATGATTAAATCTTTCATCACCCTTCAATGCTTTTGCCACTTCAAAACCACTTGCACCAGGTAGGTTTATATCAAGCAAGATTGCATCAACTTCGTTGCCTTCAAGCAACAACCTTAAAGCTTCTTCGCCGCTGTATGCGCTTATCGGCTTTATGTTCTTCTCTTTAAGCTGATGACACATCGTCTGATTCTGCACCTTTGAATCTTCAACCACCATAACCGTGCCGATAACATTCTTCTCTCCCTTAAAGAACGCATTTAAGTAGTCGTAAAGCTCACCCTGTTTAAACGGCTTCTTCAAATAATCAAAAGCACCATAATCAAATGCCTTATTCTTAAAATAGTCATCATCGCTTGCCGTAAGCATAACAACTGGTAAATCTTCAAGCTTCAATTCGGTTTTTATCTTTTTTATCAACTCCCAACCGTTCATTCCCGGCATCTCACCATCTATAATGGCAAAATCAAAATTGCTGTCATTCTTTAAAAATTCATAAGCCTCTTCACCGTCTGAGAAGATCTCAACTTCGTATGAGCTTTCAAGTTCCCTTTTTACCATCTTTTGAATAAACGAACTATCATCGCATACAAGTATGCGTCTCATGTTTCACCTCTTTAATATTTCGGCTATATCCTTAGCAAAATATGTGATTATTATATCTGCACCTGCCCTTTTTATTGCCGTTAGCGTCTCAATCATAATAGCCTTCTCATCAACCCAACCCTTTAGCGCTGCTGCCTTTATCATGGAATACTCACCGCTTACATTATAAGCAGCAAGTGGCATATAAGGAAACTTCTCCTTTACAAGCCTTATCACATCCAAATAAGCCAAAGCAGGTTTAACCATAAGAAAGTCGGCGCCTTCTTCTATATCCAGCATGCACTCCTTTATCGCTTCGTCAGCATTTCTAAAGTCCATCTGATAGCTTTTTCTATCGCCAAATGCAGGTGCGCTTTCTGCAGCATCCCTGAATGGCCCATAGAAAGCAGATGAATACTTGACTGCATACGACATAATCGATACATCGTAAAACCCATTCTCATCTAAGGATTCTCTAATTGCCTTAACCATACCATCCATCATGCCGCTTGGTGCAATTATATCTGCACCCATCTTTGCATAGACATAGGCTTCCTTCTTTAAAAGCTTTAGCGTCTCATCGTTTAGGACATTACCGTTTTTATCCAACACACCACAGTGGCCATGTGATGTATATTCACACAAGCAGGCATCAGCTATAACAACAAGTTCTGGTATTGCCGATTTTATGCTGTTTATCGCTTTTGCTATAATACCATCTTCAGCATAAGCTTCAGATCCAAACTCATCCTTCTTATCTGGAATACCAAACAGAATCACACTTTTTATACCTAAATCAAATGCTTCCTTTGCTTCCTTTATAGCGTTATCAATGGAAAGCTGATATATGCCCGGCATTGATTCGACAGGACTTTTTATGTTTTCTCCTTCCCTTACAAATATAGGATAAACAAAATCATCCAAATCAAGCTTTGTTTGGGCAACCATATCTCTAAGCTGGGTTGTTTTTCTTAACCTTCTTGCTCTTGTAGTTGGAAATCTCATTATTTAACCTCCATCAACTCCTTATAAACCATTATATAATCTTTAACCATTTTTTCCACAGAAAACTTTTCTTTTACTCTCTTATACGCTTTATCTATAAGTTTATCTCTTAACTTTTTATCCAGATACAATCTTTCTATGGCTTTAGCTAAAGCTACAGAATCCCTTTTTGGAATAAGAATGCCTGTTTCGTTGTTTTGTATTACCTCTTTTGCGCCACCTGCATCCGTAGCCACAACAGGTGTCTTTAAAATCATAGCATTCAAAATGGCACCGCTAAAACCTTCATTATCAGACGGTAAAACAAACAGATCAAAGGCTTTAATATAATTTTGAATATCCTTCTGAAAACCTATAAGAAAAAACCTATCTTCTATGGATAGACTTTTTAATTGTTTTTCAAGCTGCTTTTTTAAATTACCTTCGCCTGCAACGATAAATACCAGATCTTTATACTGTTTTAAAACCATTGATGCTGCTTCTATTAGATTTGGTATATTCTTCTGCTCTGTTAAAGCTGCAGCCGTCCCAACAATAAATCTATTTCCATACCTTTTTCTTATTGCTTCAACCTTTTTAAAATCAACACTGCTTTCAATTAAAGGGTTGGTTATAGAATAGATTACCCTTAGTTTGCCATTATCAACAAAACCATTTAACACATCTTTTACAGCAGAAGAGACAGAGACAATCAAATCTGCAGAATTGTACTTAAATTTGGTAAAAACATCGTTTTTTGGTTTATAATCAACCCTTCTTGTATATACAAGCGGCTTTTTGTTAAACAGTTTTGCTAAAGCGGAGATATTTAGCGCCTTTGATGCGTGAGCGTGTATTATATCGTAATCTTTACCTTCTTTTGCAAGCCTTACCCAGTCGGTTAGTTGATTACCCGTTAACCTTACCGTTTCTATTTTTTTCTCTTTACATCTATTGTATAGCTCATCTTCTACTGTTGCAACAGCTGAATCTATGCCATTTTTTATAAGTCCTTCAACAAGCCATAGAAGTTGCTGCTCGCCGCCTCTGAAACCTTTTTCTGTATCGACATGCAGAATCCTCATATCTTCCTATGCACCATAGAGTATGTTTTTGCAAGTATCTTGTTTGAATATAGCCTTATCCGTGATTTAAACCAGTCTAAATCCTTTTTCCAGATACCAAATCTTTTTATCTCATAAGTAGAATCGCCAGGTGAGTTTGCACCAACCTTTGTCGTAAAGAGATACCTAAAACCAACTTCCTTTGCTATTCTAAGTGATAAGTCGTTGTATGCACCCCAGGGCCAGCTAAATGCATCGCATCGCTTTTTTACCTCGTAGCCCACTTCTCCTTTTGCCACTTCAAGCTCCATTCTTATCCTTGCAGTTTGTTCTTCTTCTGTCTCAAATCTGCCTATCTCTTCACTTCCCTTCTCTTTCTTGTATCTCTCAACTATCTGATTAAGTTCACTCTCCCAGTTTGGCTTTTTGAAAAATTCAATAAAACCGTTGTCTTCAACATACTTTGCAAGCATATCCCTTAACTCTTTATCGGCTGTAAACTCCCTTGCTGCAAGTTCTGGTCTTCTCTCAAAATCCGGCGTTCCAAATCTCTCATCGCCCTTTATCATCTGCCAAGCTGAATGTTTATCTCTTGGCCTATTAAAGCCTATAATCTTACTATCCGCATACACTTTTCTATGCATTTTCGTATGTGGTTGCACATCTATTATGCCGCTTCTCTCCATCGTTCTTATCTCTTCCCAGCAAAGCCTTCTTATCGTCTTTATCTTGCATCCATGTTCTTTGATATAGGTTGACGAACAGTCGGGAATTCTCTCCTTTGGAATCTTGCCCGACCAGTAATCTTCCAAGTTTAAACCTGTAAATTCATCTTCTTCAACCGTCCATGTAACTAAAAACAGAATAGCATTAAAACCATACTTTTTAAGCAAAGGATAGGCATAGACCCAAGTGTCTAAATAGCCATCGTCAAATGTTATCAAGACAGCTTTATCCCAATCCTTTTTGCCTGTCTCTAAATATTCGCCAAGTTGCTCTTTTGTTATTGATACATAGCCTTCTTCCTTTAAAAACTTAAGATGCTCTTCAAATAATTCAGGTGGAATAGATAGCACATCGTTATCATAGTTTATGTGATGATAAAGCAAAACAGGAACGCTTGTCTGCATCTTGCTTCCCCCTTCTCTTATTTCTTAAAACAAATACTATACTAATAAAAGAAAACTATTCAAGATTAGCGGTAGGTTAAAACAAAAAAAGCGGGCTAAAAGCCCGCCTGTTGGTTATTCTTTTAGATGCTCTCTTTTGTATTCATACATATCTGCATAACCTGCAAGCGACTCTTGTGGGTTCATAAGCTTTACGGCTTCAAGGATTAACAATCCTGCTTCATTTACAGTGTTTACACCGACAAAACCTGCTCTTTTGCACACATTAAAGGCTTCCTTGAAAACATCTTCTGACAATTCACTTCTTTTTATCGCTTCCTTATGCTTCTTTGGTAATATTCTTATCTTTTTCTCCTTCTCATAAAGCGAACCGACTTCAGAAAGTGCCTTTATAACCCTATACATAACAGGTGTAATTGGTGTTGCAAAATTTACAGGAACGCCAGATAAAGCTCTATCCATAAGCTGACCTGCTTCTGTCTCAACTATATTACCATCAGGCAAAATCTCTATCAAGTGGCGTGCTTCTAACTTCTCCAAAGCCCACTGCATTTTTCTCTTCTCATCGTCATTTTTGGCTCTTTCAAGCACATCACTAACGGTCATGCCTTTATCTGGAATCATTTTGAATATTTCATGCTCATACTTTGTAAGATATGGCTCTCTTTCTATCTCTTCGGCTAAATGTGCATAGAAATAACCAGACTTTGTTGGTTCAAAAGTTCCAATAAGAGACATCTCTTTTGCCTTCTCATACCACTCTACATTGGGTGCTGAGAAAGACTTTCTTGTCATAGTTATCGCTTTAATAGCTGTTGAACTGATAGACCTTCTCTTAGCCTGCTGATCCTTTAATACATCCTTCCCGAGATTGGTCAGTTCAAATACTTCACTATATCCATCCTTCTCAATTGTTTTTATCAGGTTGAACGATTCAAGGGAGAACAAAGCAATTCTCAAATTAAAGTTATCTTCAAACCATTTAATATAGTTTTTCGTCTCCTGAAATTGCTCTGCAATTTTCCTAAATTTCTCAGGCATCTCTTTAATCTTCTTGCCGTATTTCTCAATCAACTTCTTATACTCTTTTACCTTTCTATCGACAAGCTCTGCTTTTATCTGCTCAAATGTCGGTAAAATATCCTTATTCTCTTTATTTTTCTCCCACAGATAATCCACAACTTCTAAGACAGCAATCTCTTCTTCTTCTATAGAGAAAGACCACACATCAGTCCTTGCATCCTTCTTCCATAGCCTATATGCTTCCAAAGCCCACTCTCCAGCTGGCAGAAGATTACCTTCTGCATCCACATAGCCCAATGCTTCAAGCCACTGTTTTGCATCGCTATCTATCTCTTCACCATCGGCTAAAGCAGCAAGATTTATCAAGATATGTGGACTTATAACATATCCTTCATTAACAAACCCGCCAAGCTCAAGTGTATTTTTAACTGCCTGACCCAAAGCCGTAAATGAATAGATATCGCTTTTTGGGACGCTATAAGCAATCAATCTCATTGCTTCAAGCAAACTCTCGTAATATTCACCCACATGCAATCTTGAACTCAATGTTGGACCAAATGGCAATTTTCTGATCTCTTCAGCCAATTCAGCAGAGACAACAAGCAAAGGAGAAGTCGCCTTATATGTATGTAAAACAAATTCAGCTTCCTTATTTAATACAAATCTTTTCTTAAGCTTATCTTCTTCAACAAAACCCCTTTCTTTTAAATATGGCAATGTTATCTGGGTTATATTCTCTGACTTCTCAGCACTATCAAGCATCTCTATAACTTCAGAACCTATCCATTTCCAATCATCTGGCCACTGGCTAAAATGCTTAAGCTGGCCTTTTTCAATCAACGCATCAAGCTGTTGGGCTATACCAACACCCGCATAGGTTAAAGAGACATTTAAATTAGAATCCAACGATACAAGCCCTGCTCTTTCTAATGTTCTTACCACTTCGTCGTTTTCCTTCTCAAGCACAGTCAGATGTCTTTCTGTCTCTTTCTCTTTTAGAAGTTTCAGAAGCATCTCGGCATGGTTCTTTTTAATGACCATGTTTCACCCTCCACTTTTTATTTTTTCCATTAACAATATAACTCTAAACCTGATTTTTTCAATCTCTGAAGAAGTTTTAAATGTTTTAAGTAAATAATTTTATACCTTTTCAGCTAAAATGTCTGTGGGAGAGATAAGCTCTTTAGCCTTCACCTTCAAAAACTCTCCCGTTTTGAAATCTCCCTTCAATAGAAAAACACCGTCTATCTCGTAAGCACTTCTATAACTTCTTGCCTTACAAAAACCTTCAAATTCATCATCTTTACCATCAACAATTACAGTAAATTCTTTTTCTAATAATTCTACATTCTTCTCTTCAGTTATAGATGTTGCGACATTTTGAATTTCTATAAGCCTTTCTTCTTTTAGCTGCTCATCTAAATCGTCAAATAGCTCAAACGCCTTTGTCCCATCTTCATGGTAATAGCTAAAGAAAGCAGACCAATCAAGCCTGGCATTTTCTACAAAATCAACCAGCTTTTCAAAATCCTCATCTGTTTCTGTCGGAAAACCAACGATAAATGTTGACCTTATTGCTATATCGGGAATCCTTTTTCTTAATCTCTCAATCAATCCTTCCATATAAAAACGATTATAATTTCTGCCCATATCCTTTAAAACCTTATCGGATGCATGCTGAAACGGCACATCTATGTAATGAACAATCTTCTCTGATGATGCAATAAAATCTATCAATTCGTCTGTTATGTATGTTGGATATGTATAAAGAAGCCTTATCCATTTTATACCTTCGACCTTTTCAAGCTCTTTTAAAAGCTTTACAAGACCATTTTTTTCACCCTTTTCAAGCATATAAGCAGTTGTATCTTGAGCAACGAGATTTATCTCTCTTGCCCCACTTTCTACTAAAACCTTAGCCTCTTCAACAACTTTCTCTATCGGTTTACTCCAAAATTTGCCTTTAATCAACGGAATAGCACAAAATGTGCAGTTATTTGAACAACCATCACCTATTTTGAGATAACCAATATGCTTAGGTGCAACAGGATACCTTACAAATCCAAAATCAGCAAACCTTTTTTCTGCAACCAACTCAACTATTTTATCAAGCTCATACACACCTAAGAAGGCATCAACTTCTGGTAGCTCTTTTTTTAACTGCTCTCTATAACGCTCAAAGAGACAGCCGCAAACTATAAGCTTTTTATCTGTATCCTTCTTTATCTGGGCAAGCTCAAGTATCGTATCTATGGATTCTTCCTTTGCAGGCTGAATAAAACCGCAGGTATTAACTATAAGGCAGTTGGCATCTTCAGGATTGCTGACAATTCTAAAGCCAGCCTGCCTTAAAAGTCCCAGCATGTATTCGCTATCGGCTGTATTCTTAGGACAGCCAAGCGACTCTAAATATACTTTCATTGAGAATTATCTTTAGCCTTCAGATAACCTTCAACAAGCTCATCGATTAGCTCTTTTACTGAGACTATCTTATCAACCCTATAAACATTCTCGCCAGCAAATGCAAAACCGCCTGCAAATTTGCCTTTTTGTGCATTAACCAAAGCCTGTGTTATACAGTATGGTGCCTTTTTATAATCGCAACCTTTCAAACATTGCCAGATACACTTAAACGGCTGCTTTTTACCTTTTTTTACATCTTCTAAGAATTTATTATTTATCGCCCTTCCCGGCAGGCCAACAGGACTTTTTATAATAACAACATCTTCCTTTTTTGCCTTTATGTATGCTTCTTTAAACTTTATATCTGCATCACACTCATGCGTTGCAACAAACCTTGTTCCCATCTGAACACCGTCAACGCCTACCTCATTCATAAAGAAGTATATATCTTCGCCGCTATATATACCACCAGCAGCAACAACGGGAATCTTTTTGGAATACTTCTCTTCATACTTCTTCACAACATCAATCACAGGCGGCGTTATCTTCTCAAGTGCAAAATTTGGGTCAAATATCTCTTCATACCTAAAGCCGAGATGTCCACCTGCCTTTGGACCTTCAACAACAACACAATCAGGCATATCTTTATAATGCCTATCCCAATACCTGAATATCAATTCTGTGGCTCGTGCAGATGAGACTATAACGCCAAACTTTGTATTGTTCTTTCTTATCTCATCTATCGGCACAGTAAGTGGCAGACCTGCACCAGCAAAGATTATATCGGCCTTCTCCTGGGCTGCTACAATGCAGAGTTCTTCAAATTCACTCATCGCAATCATTATGTTTATTCCGATAATCCCGCCGCCGCTTATATCTTTTGCCTTTCTTATCTCTTTTCTTAATGCCCTTTTGTTTGCTTCTTGTGGATGCTGAAAAAAGTCCTTCTCTTCAATCATGCCAATCTCAGCAGCAGAAATAACACCTATGGCACCTTCTTTAGCAACAGCACCAGCCAAAGAAGACAAGGATATACCAACACCCATACCACCCTGAATTATGGGAACTTTAGCAACAAGATCTCCTATTTTCAAAGCAGGTATATTACTCATTTGACCCCTCTTTTATGAGAATATTGAGAAGAAAGCTGACGATACTCATAAACATTGAAGCAACAAAAGCAGCCCAAAACCCATCTACATCAAAGCCCCTTACAATCTGAGAAGCAATAAGCATCATTATCGTATTGATTACAAGCGTAAAGAATCCCAAAGTCATTATATTCAAAGGCAATGTAAAGAGTATCATAACAGGTTTTAGCGATGCATTAAGCAGACCTATTACCAAAGAAGCAACAGATAAACTTAAAATCCCATCTACATGAACACCCTTTACAATCAAAACGGCAACACCCAAAGCTATTGTATTTATTGCCCAGCGAATCAAAAAATACAACATTTAAAACCCCACAAACAGAGCATCTCTTATCTTTTCGGATAAGTTTTTAAGCACTTCCTTTGATATTTTACTTCTTGCTTCTTCTGTAGCAGATACACTATCACTTGCTGAATAATCCTTAAAATCGCTAACGGTTAAAGAATTTATAACCTTCTCTCCCTTTGAATTCTCTAAATCCACTATAGCCGAGATGGCACATCTATACCTTATTGCAAGTCCGCTTTCAGCATACGAGATAGGATCAACATCATACTTAACAATGGATACCTTCAAAAAACCATCAGCTAAATCTTTGCTTTTTGCAACAGATACTCTTGAATCAAGGTCGAATACCGTTATCAGATCCCTTTTAAGGTAAACCTGAAGGTTTGGCTCTGAAGTCTTATTTACAACATTTTCGATATAGATGCTTTTAATATCACCCTTTATCTTGCCGCCCTGACCTATAAACGAATATGCGCAGGATGATACTATAAAAGCCACAATAACAACAAAAATCTTTCTCATCACTTCACCACAATATTTAATAACTTATCTTTAACAAATATCTTCTTTACAATCTGTTTACCTTCAACATGCCTTTTAACCTTTTGACTTTCAAGTGCCTTTTCAAACACTTCATCTTCTTCTGCACCACGAGCAAAATCAATCGCATCTCTCAGTTTTCCATTAACCGTTATCGCTATTGTAACGGTATCCTTTATCGTTGCCTTCTCGTCGTATTCTGGCCACTTCTCAAAGACTATCAAGCTATCGTGTCCTGTTATCTGCCACAACTCTTCTGCTATGTGCGGCACGATAGGATTAAGCATAATCAGAAGCACTTCTATAGCCCTTGCAAAAAGCTTTTTCTCATCATCTGTCTTCGGCTTGAAATCATACAGGAAGTTTACAAACTCCATACTTGCAGCAATGGCAGTGTTGAAATGATAATTCTCAAAATCACGCGTAATTCTCTTAATGGTCGAATGCATCATGTAATTTAGCTCTTTAAGTCTGTCTGTATTTATCTTGACTTCTGAAGCCTTCAAATCCTTATGCTCAAGCACCAATCTCCAAAGCCTATTTAAGAATCTATACGCACCTTCAACACCTTCATCAGACCACTCAAGGTCTTTCTCTGGTGGTGCAGCAAACAGGATAAACAGCCTTGCCGTATCTGCACCGTATTGGTTAATAATATCGTCTGGGTCAACAACATTACCTTTTGATTTACTCATCTTTGCGCCATCTTTTATAACCATACCCTGGGTGAGCAATCTCCTGAAAGGCTCTGTTGAATTGGTATAACCCAGATCACGCAAAACCTTTGTAAAGTATCGTGAATAAAGCAGATGCATTACGGCATGCTCAATACCACCGACATACTGGTCAACATCCATCCAATAGTCTGCCTTCTCTTTATCAAAGATAGCCTTATCGTATTTTGGCGAACAGTAACGCAAGAAATACCAGGAAGACTCAACGAATGTATCAAATGTATCGGTCTCTCTTTTTGCATCGGCACCACAGACTGGACATTTGGTATTGACAAACTCTTCAACCTTTGCAAGTGGAGAACCGCCTTCGCCTGTAATCTCAACATCTTCAGGCAATCTAACCGGCAAATTCTCTTCCTTTTCTGGCACTATGCCGCAGTTTGGACAATAGATAACAGGAATTGGCGCACCCCAGTATCTTTGGCGCGATACATTCCAATCCCTTAACCTGTATTGATAGCCAACACGCGCAAGTCCTTTCTCTTCAAGCCACTTCACTATCTCCCATTTGGCTTTTTCGTTATCCATTCCATCAAACTGGCCAGAATTTATCAAAACACCCTTATCGGTGTATGCTTTCTCCCATTTTGAGACATCCTTATCAAGTTCATCAGACCAGATAACAATCTTTTTGGGTAAGTTGTATTTTTCTGCAAATTCAAAATCTCTCTGGTCATGCGCAGGAACAGCCATAACAACGCCTGTTCCATAATCCATCAAAACAAAGTTTGCAGCATAAAGTGGCACTTCTTCGCCATTTACAGGATTTATCAGATAAGCACCGGTAAATACACCTTCCTTCTCTTTTGAGAAATCCCTATCAACCTTTTTAAATTCTTCAATAAACTTCTCAACGGCTTCTTTCTGCTCATCGCTTACAAGTTCCATAAGTTTAGGATGGTTAGGAGCGATGCTTACAAATGTAACACCAAACAGTGTATCAGGTCTTGTTGTAAATACTTCTAAATACTCATCTGTGCCTTTTATCTTGAATTTAACAAACGCACCTTTGGACTTTCCTATCCAGTTTCTCTGCTGAACTAAAACCTTCTCTGGCCACCCATCTTCGATTAACTTCATATCGTCAAGCAGCTGGTCGGCATAGTCGGTGATTTTTAAGAACCACTCATCCATCTCTTTTTGAACAACTTCATTGCCGCATCGCCAACACTTGCCATCTTCAACCTGCTCGTTTGCAAGCACCGTTTTACATGTTGGACAGTAATTTACCGTGCTTTTTGCACGATAAACCATGCCCTTTTTGAACATCTCTATAAATATCTTCTGCTCCCATTTGTAATAATCTGGATCGCAAGTGATAACAAGCCTATCCCAATCGTAAGAGAAACCCAATCTTTTAAGCTCTTTTATCATGTAATCAATGTTTGAGTATGTCCATTTGGCCGGATGTGTCTTATTGCTTATAGCGGCATTTTCAGCAGGCATTCCAAATGCATCAAAACCCATCGGATGAAGCACATTGTATCCTTGAGCGAACTTATACCTTGCTATGGCATCACCTATGGAATAATTCCTGACATGTCCCATGTGAATTCTGCCTGAAGGATACGGAAACATCTCAAGCTGATAAAACTTGGGTCTCTTATCAAAATCCTTCGCCTTAAAAACCTTTTTTTCTTCCCAGACCTTCTGCCATTTAATCTCTATCTCTGCTGGATTGTATTTTTTCAACTTGAAACCCTCCGTCTTTAATATTCTAAAACTGCACCTTTACTTGCAGGACCAACCATCTTTGAATACCTTGCAAGCCAGCCTTCTGTAATTTTTGGTGGCTTTGGTTTGAAGTTCTTTCTTCTCTCTTCAATGGTCTTATCATCAACAAGCAGATTCATGCTTTTGTTTTCAACATCAAACTCAATCTTATCACCTTCTTCAATTAAAGCTATAAGGCCGCCCCTTGCTGCTTCAGGTGCAATATGACCAACGGATAGGCCCCTTGTTGCACCAGAAAACCTGCCGTCTGTAATTAAAGCCACATCCTTATCCATGCCCATACCGGCTATTGCACTTGTTGGTTGCAGCATCTCCTTCATACCTGGCCCACCGGCAGGACCTTCATATCTTATAACAACAACATCACCCTTGTTTATCTGTTTGCCAAATATCGCTTTTAATGCTTCTTCTTCTGAATCAAATACCCTTGCCCTGCCGACAAACTTATTCATTGAAGTATCAACGCCAGACTGCTTTAAGACAGCACCATCAGGTGCAAGATTGCCCTTTAGAATCGTTAGACCGCCCTTAGGATAGTAAGGCTTATCCAAAGGCCTTATCACTTCATCCCTATAAACCTTTGCGTCTTTATAATTCTCATAGATTGTTTTACCTGTAACCGTAATACAATCATGGTTTAGAATACCCAAAGGCTCAAGCCTATTTAGAAGTGCCATCATGCCGCCTGCTTCGTCTAAATCCTGTAAATGATAAGGCCCAACAGGTGAAAATGCGCACAAATCAGGCACAATATCGGTCATCTTATCAAAATCATCAAGTGTTAAATCAACCTTTGCTTCGTGGGCTATAGCAAGCAGATGCAAAACAGTATTCGTTGAACAACCCATAGCCATATCGGCAGCTATGGCATTCATGAATGCTTCTTTTGTCATTATGTCTCTGGGCTTAATCCCTCTATTTACAAGTTCAACTATCTTCATACCGGCTATCTTGGCAAGTCTTACCCTTGCAGCCATCGGTGCTGGGATTGTGCCATTTCCAGGCAAAGACAATCCAAGCACTTCGCTTATGCAGTTTATCGAGTTTGCAGAATACATGCCAGAACAAGATCCACACGATGGACAGCCGGCATCTTCTATCTCTTTTAACTCTTCTTCTGTTATCTGACCGTTTAGGTATTTACCGACACCTTCAAACACCTGTGCAAGGTCAATATCTGTGCCACTATACCTACCTGCAAGCATCGGTCCGCCAGAAATCATAATCGTTGGTATGTTTACCCTTGCAGCTGCCATCATCATACCCGGAACAATCTTATCGCAAGCAGGCAGAATAACAAGACCATCAACAGGGTGCGCATTAACCATCGTCTCAACACTATCTGCTATAAGCTCACGCGACGGCAACGAATAGTGCATTCCTAAATGACCCATAGCTATACCATCATCAACGCCTATAACATTAAACTCAATTGGCGTCCCACCAGCCATATAGATACCATATTTAACGGCTTCAACAAGCTGCTGCATGTGGACATGTCCCGGGACAATTGTATTGTAAGAATTCGCTATTGCTATTATCGGTCTGTTTAGTTCAATATCCGTATAACCATCAGCCTTAAATAGGGATCTGTGTGGTGCCCTTTCTGGGCCTTTTAGCATAATATCACTTCTTTTTGCCATTTTCACCGCCTCCTATCTTTAGTTAGAACGATTATTTATAAAAATAAATTTATGTCAAGTGGCTAAAGCAGTCTGGAAGCTTTACTATTTTATGATCTCTATCAATCATTACAGATTTTATATACACCTGCGCCTTTTTTTGACCATCCGCCACTATCTCAAAGAGTAGGTCGATACTTGCCCTTCTCATTTTTACAATAGAAACATACACTTCAGCTTCATCACCAAGTCTCAAGCTTGAGATATAATCTGCTTTTACCTCTTTCACGATTAGATATAAACCTTCATTGTGAAGTTTAAACAGATCACAACCCTTCTTTAGAAAAAACTCCTGCTTTGCCCTTTCGCACAATTTTAAATAGTTTGCATAGTAAACAACACCACCGGCATCGGTATCATCGTAATAAATCCTTGTTTTATAGGATAGTTCAGCCATTTTTTAGTGCCTCTTTTGTGTATTTTTTGCCAAGTTCAACACCCGGCTGGTCAAACGGATTTATACCCAATATCTCACCTGCCTTTGCCGTTGCAATCATTAACGACATAAACAAAGCGCCAAGAGCAAACTCATCGTTTCTCTTCAACATTAAATGCGCAACAGTAGCTTTACTCTCTTTTAATGCCCTTATTGTTGAGTTTTTTTCTATCTCCATAATCTCGCCAAGCGACTTCCCTTTAAGATAGCCAAAATCGTAATCGTTTTCTATTGTAAAATCACATCTCGGACTGCCATCAACAACCAGAATGGCTTTATCCTTTGGCCCATCCTGATAAAGCTGAAGTTGTGAATGCTGATCTGTAACACCAAGCGCTTTGATAGGTGTTTGACCTTTTGACTCTTTGCCTAAGCTTTCAGCCCACAGCTGTCTAAACCAATCGGCAATACCAAACAGATAATCCTTATAAGCAAAGACAACAAGCATATTTTTACCTTCTTCGTAAGCACCTATGGAGAAATTGACAAAATCATTGGGAAAATTCCAGCCGTTTCTGTATGCCCTTACTGCAGCCTTTGCACCTTCAATAAAACTGTCTATATCAAAGCCAAAGAATGCCAAACCAAGCAGACCAACGGGTGTAAATACCGAATATCTGCCACCAACTTCATCGGGTATAAAAAGCAGTTCTATATCATTTTTCAGTGCAAAATCGTAAAGAAAACCCTTCTGAGATGTTGTAAATATAACCTGATTATTATTTAATTTCTCCCAGAGAATAAAAAACTCCGCAAGTGTCTCAATCGTTGAACCGCTTTTTGAGACAACATGAAACAGCGTCTCATTCAAATCAAGCTTCAAAACCTTATCCATTCTGCAAGGGTCTATATTATCAAGTATAAACAGATTCTTACCGAAACCGTCAAAATCAAAAAACCTAAGCGCAGCTTCAAGGCCTAAAGCCGAACCACCAATACCTATCTGAACGAAGTTTTTATATCTCTCAGATAACTGTTTTGTTAAAGTTTCTATCTTCTCCTTCTGACCTTTAACACATAGACTTCTTATAAATCCATAATGAGCCTGAAATTTAAGACCAAAATCACGCTTCTTTTCATAATCAAACTCAAAAATCTCTTCCATCAAAACAACTTCTTCTGTTTTTCTCACATCAAACACCTACATCTTAAATGTTTCTATTGTTCTTTTTAAAGAATCCACCCTTTCTACAAGCTCATCTAAGCTATCCTTTATTCTCTCTGTTTTCTCTGATATATCTTCGATAGCAGTTATCCTATTTACATTCTCTTCAACATCGCCCATAACAGACGATAATTCTTCTATCTCTTCAAAGAAAGAGACAAGTTCCCTGTAAACATCGCCCATATCGGATTGCAAAAATCGTGTCTTCTCCATCAGATTTTCACTGTTATCTTTACTCTTTTCAGCCTTTTCAATAGCAGTCTCCATAATATCGTAAAAACCTTCAGACATATTTACAAGCTTTGTTACCACATCCTTTATAGT
>CAYTZD010000036.1:0-15950 GCA_964442345.1 uncultured Hippea sp.
TAAAAATGTTGAATTCTTAATCGTTTATGGTTATACTTCTCATCGCCAAAAAGAGAAGGAGGTTTGACAAATGAAAAGGACATTTCAACCGCACAATAAACCAAGAAAGAGAACACACGGCTTCAGGGCAAGAATGAAAACAGTTGGTGGCAGAAAGGTTCTATCCAGAAGGAGAGCAAAGGGCAGAAAGAGATTGACAGTTTAAAGAAGCAGTTTAAATCGTTAAAGTCGAGCGAGTTCAAAGAAGTATATACAAAAGGGAAAAAGATAGTAACGCCGTTTTATGTATTATTCATTTTAAAAGGCAAGGAAGAGCTAAAAGTTGGCGTTGTTGCAAGCAAAAAGATAGGCAAAGCCGTTAAAAGAAACAGGGCAAAACGAAGATTAAGAGAGATTGTAAGACTATCTCAACCAGTGTTAAGTAAGAATATGTGGATTGTTCTTGTGGCAAGAAAAGGCATTCTAAAGGCTGACTTTTGGCAAGCGCAAAGACTGTTTCTAAATAAGATAAAGAATGAGACAAGCAGTGTCTAATATTCTAATAGGCGCAATAAGATTTTATCAAAGGTTCATATCACCACTGCATAGGCCATCGTGCAGGTTTTATCCGACATGTTCTAACTATTCCATAGAAGCAATAAGAAAATTTGGGCCATTTCAAGGCTCGATAATGGCAATATGGCGTATCTTAAGATGTGGGCCGTGGAGCGAAGGCGGATACGACCCACCAGAAAAACCACTATTTAGATTCAAAAGGAGAGAAAATGGGAAACTATGAGAAAAGGGCTCTGATAGCAATTTTGATTGTTACTCTCTTAATCACTGCATACACATACTTCTTTTTACCAAAAACAACACCAAAACAGTCGCAGCAAAATCCAAACAATAAGACAAGTGTATCTCAGCAAGCCACCAAAGAAGCAAAAACTACAAAGAGAAACGAAAAGCTTATAACAATAAACACCGACAATTATATAATGAAAATATCAAGTATAAACGGCGCCATAAAGGAATTAATCCTTAAAAAATACAGTGTGCAAGAGAAAAAGGTTACGCTTGTAAAAAGCACAGGTTATTACAACACGCTTGAGACCGTATTTGCAGATAAAACAATAGAGAACATAGAAGAGACAAAACCGTATAAGGTTGAATCATACAATATAGACTTAACAAAACCAAATCAGACATACACACTTAAGCTTGTCAAAGAAGACAACGCAACAAAGATAGTAAAGACCTACTATTTCAAAAACGGACAATACAACTTCAAGCTAAGCGTAAAGGTATTTAAAAACAACGAACTTAAGCATATTGCATTCTCCATATATGCTGGACCTGATCTGGGAGATTTGCAAAAGAAGAGATATTCGCATCTTGGTGCTGTTGCTTTGGTTGATAACGACAAGATAAAAACGGATAAGAAGATAAAGCCCGACGAAAATATCCACTGGATAGCGCTTGAGAGCAAATACTTCTGCTTGGCATTTATCCCTGAACATTCAAATTCCATTCAGGCAGGATATACAAGATTAAACGACGGCAACTATATCTATGCCAATTTTACAACACCAACAGAGATAACCATCTACAGTGGACCAAAAAGCAAAGAGACAATAGCAGCCGTTGATCATAAGCTTGAGAAAATTATTCGCTTCGGCATGTTTGGCTTTATAGGAAAACCGCTTCTCTATGTTTTAAACTGGCTTTATTCTATCTTTGGCAACTACGGTGTTGCAATCATCATCTTAACATTAATGATAAGGCTTATATTCTATCCGTTAAGCTTCAAATCATACAAATCAATGAAAGAGATGGCAAAACTACAGCCAAAATTAAAAGAGCTTCAGGCAAAATACAAAGGCAAACCCGAGCAATTAAACAAGGCAACAATGGAGCTATACAAAAAGCACAAAGTAAATCCATTTGGTGGCTGTCTGCCTATTCTTATTCAGATACCTGTCTTCTTTGCACTTTACAATGTCCTGCTTAACGCTATCGAATTAAGAGGGGCACCATTCGTCCTTTGGATAACTGACTTAAGCTCAAAAGATCCCTACTATGTTTTGCCAATCATAATGGGACTTACTATGTACCTTCAGCAAAAATTAACACCTTCGAGTATGGATCCGACACAGCAAAAGATAATGATGTTTATGCCCATAATATTTACTATAATGTTTATGAGTTTTCCAAGCGGATTGGTTCTTTATTGGACAACAAACAATATTTTAACCATACTGCAGCAGTTTATAGATTCGCGCATCCTAAAAGCTCAAGAGAAAAAACTAAAATTAAAAAATGCAAGCTGAAAATGATGTAATAGCAGCCATAGCAACAGGTTATTCAGAAGCGGCAATAGGTATAATCAGGGTATCAGGAAGGGATACCTTTAAAGTTTTGTCAGAGATCTTCTCAAAAAAACCACCGTATGAGCACAGAAAGATATATTACGGTTTTATAAAGGATAAGAACGGCGAAATCATTGATGAAGTCTTGGTCAGCATATTCAAAGAGCCACACTCATACACCGGCGAAAATTCAGCAGAGATAAGCTGTCATGGTGGCCTTGTCGTTTTAAATGCCGTTTTGGAGCGTGTTTTAGAAGCCGGTGCAAGATTAGCCCAACCCGGCGAATTCACAAAAAGGGCATTTCTAAACGGCAAATTAGACCTATCTCAAGCAGAAGCCGTTGCAAAGGTGATATCGGCAAAAAGCAAAAGAGCCCTAAGGGTTGCACAAAATCAGCTTCAGGGTAAGTTCTCAAGCAGACTTGACAAGATACGAGAAAATATCCTTTATCTTATGGCAGAAAACGAAGTGATAATCGATCACCCAGAAGAAGAACTAAGCAACCTAACAAAAGAAGAGAGACTAAACATAATAGACAGAATTCAAAACGATCTAAAAAGGATTCTAAGAGCAGCAGAATACGGCGACAACCTATTTGACGGGATTCAGCTTGCCATAGTAGGCAGGCCAAATGTAGGCAAATCAAGTCTGCTTAATCTAATTATAGGCTCAAACAGGGCAATCGTAACAAACATTCCCGGCACAACAAGGGATGTCATCAAAGAGACATTCAATATAAATGGTATTCCTTTTTCTATAATGGACACAGCAGGCATAAGAAAAACTTCTGACCCAGTTGAAAAAATCGGCGTTGAAAGAAGCCTTGAAGCAATAGATAAAGCAGACATAGTTTTGGCTGTATTTGACGGATCATCTGAATTAACAGATGAAGATTTAGAGATTATTGAGAAGCTAAAAAGCTCAGATAAAGAGATAGTTGTCGTAATCAATAAAAGCGATTTAGATCAAAAGATAGAGTTAAACAAAATACCATTTGAAAATAAAATTCTTGTATCGTGTAAAAACGAAACCGGCCTTGAAGAATTGGAAAAGAAATTATCGGATATAGCATTGAAAGGATTTGACGATAGTGAGCTTGTCTCATTGAATGCTTCTCAGAAACAGAACCTAAAACAGGCAATAGAGATGTGCGAACAGTTAAGAAAAGACATAGAAAATGAGATAGATCCAGCCTTAATCGGTGTTGACTTTTTGTCCCTTACGGACTATTTAGATGAAGTGATAGGCAGAATCACAAATGAAGATATGCTGGATGTAATGTTTAAAAACTTCTGCATAGGAAAGTAATGTTTCATGTGAAACATTGAAGGAGAGAAAAATGATTTACCCAAAGAATTACGATGTGATAGTGGTTGGTGGTGGACACGCAGGCATTGAAGCAGCTCTAATTAACGCAAGATTGGGACTTAATACACTGCTTTTAACCATATACCTTGATTCAATTGGACAGATGAGCTGCAATCCTGCTATCGGCGGTTTAGCAAAGGGTCATCTCGTCAAAGAAGTGGATATCTTTGGCGGTGAGATGGCAAGAAACATAGACGAGACAGGACTGCAGTTTAAGATACTCAACAGAAGCAAGGGTCCTGCCGTCTGGTCAAGCAGGGCGCAGGCTGATATGACCGCATATAGACTTAGAATGAAATACACGCTTGAGCAACAGAAGAATTTAGACATAAAACAAGAGATGGCAGATGAAGTGCTTGTTGATGGCGATAGGGTTAAAGGCATAAGAACAAATTTAGGCAACGAATACTATGCAAACGCCGTTGTTATAACGACAGGCACATTCATGAAGGGCAAAATCTTTATAGGCTTAAACACATACTCAGCAGGCAGAGCATGGGAGCCACCCAGCGAAAAACTATCAGAAAGTCTAAAAAAATTGGGTTTAAGGATAGGAAGATTAAAGACAGGCACAACGCCAAGACTCGATGCAAGAACCATAGATTTTGATGCCTTAATTCCACAGCCGGGCGATGATGATCCTGTGCCATTCTCATTCAGAACAAAAGAGCTAAACAGACCAAATATCCCATGTTATTTGACATATACAAACGAAAAGACGCACGAGATAATTTTGAAAAACTTAGATCAATCGCCACTATACAGCGGCATAGTTGAATCTGTCGGACCAAGATACTGTCCATCAATTGAAGATAAGGTTGTCAAGTTTTTCGAAAAGAAGCAGCATCAGATATTCTTAGAGCCACAGGATGAGAAATCAACCGAGATTTATGCCGACGGCCTTCACACATCTATGAGCTATGAAGTTCAATTAAACTTCTTACGCACAATCAAAGGACTTGAAAAGGTTGAGATAATGAGGCCAGGCTATGCAATAGAATACGACTTTGTTGACCCAACACAGCTAAAACATACACTTGAGACAAAAAAGATAAAGGGTCTATTCTTGGCTGGCCAGATCAACGGCACAAGCGGATACGAAGAAGCAGCAGCTCAAGGTATCGTTGCAGGCATAAATGCAGCATTCTCTTTGCTTGGAAAAGAGCCATTCATATTAAGAAGAGACGAAGCATACACTGGTGTCTTGATAGACGATCTTGTAACAAAAGGCACAAAAGAGCCATACAGAATGTTTACATCCCGCGCAGAGTATAGATTAATCTTAAGAGAAGATAACACGCACCTAAGATTGGCTGAGAAGTCCTTTAAAGCTGGCTTGCTATCAAAAGATGAATACGAGATGATAGCTGAACAGAAGAGAAAAATAGAAGAGACAATCAAAAAGCTAAAGACAACATTCATATTCCCAAACGACAAGACAAATAAAAAGCTAAAAGAACTTGGAACAGAGATAATAAGAACCAAAACAGACTTAGCAAAGCTGCTGCGCAGGACAGAACTTAATTACGATAAACTAAGAGAGTTAAAACCAGAACTTGAAGAACTTGATAAATTCATCAAGCAAGAAGTTGAGATAGACATAAAATACGAAGGATACCTAACACTTCAAAAACAGCAGATAGAAAAGTTTAAAAAATACGAAAATATGAAGATACCAGAAGACTTCGATTATACAAAGGTCGGTGGCTTATCAAATGAAGTGCGTGGCAAATTGATGGAAGTAAAGCCGACTTCTATAGGCCAAGCAATGAGAATATCTGGCGTAACACCTGCTGCAATATCTATATTAATGGTCTATCTAAAAAAGCAAAATGAGAGATTTAAAGACTCGGCTTGAGAAGGCTTTTAAAAGGGTCGATATACCAAAACCAGAAAATTTAGAACCCTTCATAGAGTACATAAACACCTTAACCCAGTGGAATAAAAGCATAGCTCTTATTTCAAAAAGGGAAGAGAACATCGTCAATCATCTCGTCGCACCATCTCTTCTATTTTTCAAAGTATTTAGAGAAGACAACTTAGAAATCATAGATATTGGTTCGGGTGCTGGTTTTCCTGCTGTAGTGTTAAAAATTTACAAACCAACACTCAACATAACAATGATCGAATCAAACCACAAAAAGACGGCATTTTTAAGATATATATGCTCAAAGCTCAACTTAAAATGCAACATCCTAAATAAACGATTGGAAGATATAGACGAACAGTTAGTTTGTGATGTTATAACTGCTCGTGCTATTAATCTAAAAAATATGATAAATGAGATAAAAAAGATAAAAGCTGGTTATCTCTTCTATCTTACATCAAGAGATAACCAGCTCAGCTTCAATCTAAAGCAGGAGATTATTTTCAGAAACCACTGCGCCAAGATTTACACCTTATAAAACCGGCGGGCTTACAACCCAGATTGTCTCTACATCAACATCGCCAACATTTCTGTATGAATGTGGCTGTGTGGAAGAGAAGTAAAAGCTATCACCAGGACCCAGCACCTTAACCTGATCGCCAACCTTAAGCTCAAGCTTACCCTTCAAAATGTAGCCAAACTCTTCGCCTGTATGTCTATGCTCACCCTTTGAATCACAACCCACAGGAACAACCTTGTACAGCGGCTCCATAGCTTTGTTGGAGATCTTGGCAACAAGTAATTCTGCATAGACATGGCTGCCTGGGTATATGATCTGGGTTCTCTCTTCCTTCGTTAAGAATATCTTGTCGTTTGATTGCTCATCGCTTAATAAATCCCTAACCTGAACATCCAAAGCCTGGGCAATCTTCTGCAAAACACTTATAGACGGAACAGCCTTGCCCGTCTCTATCTGAGAAATATAGGCATCGGTGCAACCCACCTTCTCAGCCAACGCCTTTAATGTTAATCCTTGCTTTTTTCTGTAAGATTTTATCTTTTCAGCCATGTTCATTAGCCTAAATCCTCCCTAAAAAATTAATTAATTTTCACGGGCATAAGCATAAAAAAACAGGGGCTTTTTGTCAAGCCCCTGCTATCCTATGCTTATGTTTTTAGTCTGTGCTTACTACATCAAACTGAGCCTTTATACCTTCCCACATACCATACCAGGCAACTATGGAAGTAAGGATACCATCATAACCAGCAATGTGCTTAATTGCAACACTGCCTGTATAATGAGCTACAACTAACAGGATAAAGAGAAGATCAAGCAAAACAAAAATGGCAATCAATGTGCCATGACCTGACTTAAAGGTAAGAATCGTTAGAATGGTCGTAAAGATAGTCCATGCCAACAGCGTTATACCCACAGCAGGTCCTATAGCCTCATTAGACACAAGACCAAGCTTATGGAAATATACAAGTGAAGCTAAAGCAATCCAGAATGCACCGTAGGAGCCAAATGCTGTCAAACCAAATGTGTTGCCGGTCCTCATCTCAAGGATTCCTGCAATCAACTGAGCCAGACCACCATAAAACAGACCCAACGGCAAAGCCGCATCAAACGCTGCTGGAACCAATCCAGCGTTGTGAACATTGAGAACAAAGGTTGTCAGAGCAAATCCACCAAGTCCCAATGGTCCCGGGTTAGCAAGTTTCCCTTCAGCCATAAAACACCTCCACTAAAATTAAATTTACCACCTTAACTCAACCTTAGCTTTGTAAATATATTTATATGGATTTTTTTGAAAAAGTCAAGAAAAAAATTAAATAAAAGTTAAAACTTGCTGCGTCCTCGCGTAATTATTAAGTAAAAATCTATTTTATTCGTATCTTTTCTTACTATTGCTCTGGGAATTTTAAATATTGATTCACTATTTGGATTGAAAATTCTCTGTCCTATGATATAGGCTCGTTTAATTTTTAAATCCTGCAACATCTCAACTATACTCTCATTATAATTTCCAAAGGGATAGGCAAAATCTTCTATTTTTTGAATTTTATTTAGTATATCGAGCGAAGTTTTAATCTCTTCTTTTGCAGTCTGTAAGTCCATCTCTGTAAGTTTTCTATGATTGTGAGAGTGAGAACCCAAAATCATACCCATCTCTTTGAGTCTTTTAAGGTCATCAAAGTTCATCATCTCAATACCATCAAGCTCTTTGCCAATTACTGCAGTGGAGATAAAAAACAGACCCTTAAATCCATGCTTTTTTAATACCTTTGCAGCATCAAGGTTATCCTTATATCCATCGTCAAAGGTTATAAGGACATACCTTCTTTTTAAGTAAAGTTTATTAGACTTAATTTTTTCAATATCATAAGGCGTAATAGACTTAAAACCCTTGCTTTTTAAGTATTTTATCTGTTCTTCAAACTTATTTAAAGAGATAGAGAACTTATCAATAGATTTTCCTGTGGGTTTATCATCAATCCTGTGATAAAGCAAAACAAGAATACCCTTTTTTGGTATCCTAAAGAAGTTAAAACGGGCAAGAAAAATAGCCAAAAGCAAAATAAAAAGAATAGAAAAATAGATCACTTTTGCAACTCTAATAGCTTAGCGTATTTAACAAAGGCATAAAATGATGAGATAAACGCATATAAAGATCCTTCATACCCATCCAAAAAGGCACCTTTTAACACAAAGCGCTTAAACAATTCAAACCAAAATCTCAAAAAGGGAGAAATCTTGGTTATCCTTCTGCCTTTTTTATAATTCTTTGCTGCAAGCAGTGAAGTGTATCTATTAAACTTCTCAAAATACTCACTTAAGCTATCATAACTGTAATGCAGCATAACACCTTTAAGTCTTTTTGCCTGCGCCTTTATGCCTTCATGTATATCTGTCTCTTCAAACCAGTATCTGCCTTTTTTAAACAGCCTAACATGATAATCGGGAAATGTACCGCCATATCTTAAAGGCCTACCCAAAAAAACAAGCTGAATATTGATAGCGTAAGCATCAGCTGAAGGGTTTTTGAGCTCTTCTAAAATCTCGTTTTTTAATCCATCAGAGACCACTTCATCTGCATCAACGCTTAACACCCAATCGGTTGATAGCTTTGAGATGGCAAAGTTTTTCTGCTTTCCATAGCCCAGCCACTCTTGATAAAAAACCTTATCCGTATATCTTTTTGCTATCTCAATGGTTTTATCTGTGCTGCCTGAATCGACAATTACAATCTCATCACAAAAGGAGAGACTTTTCAGTGTTCTTTCTAACTTCTTCTCTTCATTCAGCGTAATTATGGCACAGCCAAGACTCATTACTCGCCAAGCAGTTTCTTTTTAGCTTCTTCACTCATCATAGAAGGATTCCATGGTGGATCCCACACTAAATCAACAATTACATCATTTGCGCCAATCTCTTTAACCCTGTTAACAACTTCTTCCTGAAGTGGTGCAACTAAAGGACATCCCGGCGTTGTCAAAGTCATAATAACCTTAACATTATTATTCTCATCGATGTCGATTCCATAAACAAACCCAAGATTTACAATATCAAGTCCTATCTCCATATCAATTACATTGTAAAGCGCATCAACAACATCCTTTTTTGTCAGTTTTTTTGCCATATCAAACCTTCTCCTTTTTTATCTGTCTAAATTTAAGCACATTTTTGGCGTTTTTTGGTATAGCCTGAGTCTCGCTTTTTAGATTTTTTGACATCTCTTTAACCACATCTGAATCTTCCTTTAGAAGCTTTATCGTCAAAATATTGTCCGTATTCATTATGATTATACTATCCTTATACTCTGACTTCTTGTTATCTATCGGCTCAACAACCATTTTGCCGTCAACATCCTTGCATCTGTGGACATTATCGATCTTTAAACCCAAATAGGCTTGTTCTTCCAATACCAACAGAAGGTCTTCTTCTTCGTCATAGTATGTCTCTATGTATCCAGCATAACTCTCGCCATTAACCATATCCACTCTAACCCAAATCTTAGCCATCGTTTATCTCCTAATTTAGTGGGAGTCTATCCCACAAATTAAACTCCTTCTCAAAGGCGCTTGCAAGTTTAAATATTAAATCTTCCCTAAAGGCATTAGCCATTATTTGCAATCCCAAAGGTAAGCCATTTTTTGATAAACCATTTGGTATGCTGACAGCAGGAATTGCCGTTAAATTAGCTGGAATCGTAAATATATCGGATAGATACATCTGCAAAGGATTGTTGACCTTTTCGCCAATTCTAAAGGCTTCGGTTGGCGTTGTTGGTGAGATTATGCAATCAAACTTCTCAAATGCCTTATCAAAATCCTGTTTTATCAACCCTCTAAGCTTTTGAGCCTTTAGATAATACGCATCGTAATAGCCGCTTGATAGCACATAAGTGCCAAGCATTATTCTCCTTTTTACTTCATCGCCAAAGCCTTCAGACCTTGTCTTTATATACATATCCTTCAGATCTTCGTAATCTTCAGCCCTGAAACCGTATTTTACACCATCGTATCGCGCAAGATTGCTGCTTGCTTCAGCCGGTGCAATGATATAGTAATCAGAAACGGCATATTTAGCATTAGGCAAATCGACACTTTCTATCTCGCAACCCAAATTCTTAAGTATCTTAACCGTCTCATCCATCGCCTTCTGCACATCTTCATTGCAGTCTTCAAGCGTTTTATCGTAAAAGCCTATTTTCATTCCCTTTACGCTTTTATCTAAAAATTCGGTAAAATCAGGCACATCAACATTGGCAGAAGTTGAATCGTTCTCGTCATGGCCACAGATTATATTCATCAAAATCGCAGCATCCTTAACATCACGCGTTATAGGGCCAATCTGGTCAAGGCTTGATGCAAAAGCCACAAGACCAAATCTTGAAACCCTGCCGTATGTCGGTTTAAATCCAACAACACCGCATAATGATGCAGGCTGCCTGATTGAACCACCCGTATCAGAACCCAAAGCAGCAATCGCTTCACCGCTTGCAACAGCAGCAGCAGAACCGCCAGAAGAACCACCCGGAATCCTTGTTGTATCCCACGGGTTCTTGGTTGTGCCAAAATAGGATGTCTCGGTTGATGAACCCATAGCAAACTCATCAAGGTTTGTTTTGCCAATAAATGTTGCACCTGCTTTTTTAAGTTTTTTTATCACCGTTGCATCAAATATAGCTGTAAAGTTTGACAAAATCTTTGAAGAACATGTCGTCTTTTTGCCTTCTATGTGGATATTGTCCTTTATCGCTACTGGTATATTCTTTAGAATCCCTGATTCTTTATTCTCTTCAAAATCATCAAACACACTTACATAGGCGTTTATTTCATCATCTTTCTCTTTAATCCTATTTAAAACAGACTCGTAAATATCCTTTGCTTCTATCTCACCCTTATCTAAAAGTTCAATAAGCTCATGCAGCGTCTTTTTATAAAGCATCTTTCTTACCTCTCTATCACCTTTGGCACTCTAAAGGCACCATCTGCAGGATCTGGAGCGTTCTTAAGCGCCTTTTCGTTTTCTATTGATTCTTTAACCCTATCTTCCCTAAACACATTTTGAAGCTCTATAACATGAAAAACGGCTTCCTGCTTGCTTAGATCAAGTTCGTCCATCTCCTTCATATAATCCAAAATCTCGTTAAACTGCAAGCAGAATTTATCAACATCTTCTTCTTTTAACTCAAGCATGGATAATTTTGCTATCCTTTTTACCTCTTCTTTATCTATCATCTCTCTCTCCTTCAATAGATAACCCTTCTTAAAAACAGCCCGTTAGCCGGTGCCTTAAAATACGGCACACCTTTAAAAATTATATTACCAGCACTATCCTTTTGCAAGTCGTTTGAAGATAAAAATATACTCAAACCAACCATATTTCTAACCATTCCACGCAGAAATGCATTTGCCCTTATATGAAAAATAACAAAATCCCTAATCCTTTTAACCCTAAAAAAATGCACTTCCCTTATGCAGTTTTTATCTTCTGGCTCGTTTGCGACAAACCTAAAGTCCTTCCTGCCAACAAATAGATGCGTTAACCTTCTGATTTTTTCTACATTTACGCTTCTTCTATGCCAGACATAGTTTCTCAAAAAAGGCGGCAGAATCTCACCCGTAAAGATAAAATAGATATATTCTCTAAATTTGGCTGAATATCTTGAATGAAAATCATCTGTCACAGAAAATACCTTCAATATGCGTATATCCCTATCAAGCAGGGAATTTAACGCCTTTTTTAGCGAGTCATCATCAATAAAAAACGGCAAAGTAAAATCTATCACCTGACCAAAGGCATGAACGCCGCTGTCTGTCCTGCCTGCATAGTTTATCCTTATCTCCTGCTTAAAAATAACCGAGAGAGCCCTTTCTATCTCACCCTGAATAGTTCTACCGTTTGGTTGTATCTGAAAACCTGAATAGTTTGTGCCGTCGTATGCAACAATTGCCGCTTTTTTTATAGGCTGCTACCTCCCACCATTATGGATGGGATTCTAATTGTTGGTTCGCCGTCTGTTACAGGCACACCTTGACCAGACTTGCCGCATGTTCCCACTTCAACGCCAAAGTCACTGCCAACCATATCTATCTCTTCAAGCACCTTAGGACCATTGCCAATAAGGGTTGCCCCTCTGACCATGTGCTTGATTTTACCATTTTCTATCAGATAGCCTTCAGCAACTTCAAACACAAAATCGCCCGTTATCGGATTAACCTGACCGCCGCCCATCCTTTTAACAAGCAGACCTTTATTGACAGATGCAATTATATCGTCAGGGTTGTCCTTACCCGGCAGAATATATGTATTTGACATTCTGACTATTGGTGGATAGCGATACGATTCTCGTCTTGAATTACCCGTTGATGTTTTATCTGCAAGTTTTGCATACATCTTATCAAACATATAATTTTTTAAGATTCCGTTCTCTATCAAGATAGTATTTTCAGACTTTGTGCCTTCATCATCGTAATAAAAAGAACCGCGCATCTTTGGCCTTGTTGCATCATCCACAACGGTAATCTTCTCGTTTGCTACCTTTTGATTTAATCTATCTTTGTAAACGCTCATCGATTCATAGACCAAATCTGCTTCAAGGCCATGTCCCACAGCTTCATGAATCATCGTCCCACCGGCTTCAGAAGATAGGACAACTGTCATCTTCTCTGGCTTCAATGCAGGTGATCCAAGCAACTCTATAAGCTTCTCTGTTAGTTCTTCTGCAATCTTTGAGAAATCAAAATCTTTAAAGTATTCAAAACCACCAAGCACGCCGTATGGCTTTCTTATCGTCTGGACAACATCGCCCTTTTTGGCTGTAATCTCAAAAAATAAAACGGTATATATGCGTTTTTCTTTTAAAAGATTGCCTGTCTCATTCAAAATCTGAATCTCTTTAAGCCTATCGGAGAATGTCATGCTGACCTGCTTTATCTCATCTCTCTTATAAGCAACCTGACATACTGTATCGTAAATCTCTTTTATTTTTTCGATTGGTGGTTTGTAATCGTTGTAAGAATCAACCATCTTTAGCGGCGTCTCTGATACGATAAAATCGCCCTTTTTTGGATTTGCAACATCGACAAGGAATTTGGTCATCTTATAGACATTCTCTTCTGTTGTATCGTTGGATGATGAATAAAGCGTGCTTAAACCCTTAACAAGCCTTATGCCAACGCCACTATCCCTGCCAACCTTAATATTCTCTATCTTTCTGTTTTTAGCTTCAATCAAGCGAATAAATGAATTCTCAACATATATATCAAAAAAATCAGAATCGCTATCTTTTAGTAATCCAAAAGCATCTTCATACATTTCTCTCACCTAAAATAGAAAGGGGGCTAAAGCCCCCCGATTTTTACCTTCCAAGCTTCTCTTCAAGTTTTTTGATGTTAACTATTGTCTGCATGACGCTATCAGGATTTAAGCTCATCGAATCAATGCCTTGCTCTACCAAGAATTCAGCAAAATCTGGAAAATCAGAAGGACCCTGACCACATATTCCGACAGGCTTACCGTGTTTGTGCGCCTTCTCTATCAGCATAGATATCATTCTCTTTACGGCTATATGTCTCTCATCAAACAGATGAGCCACAAGGCCTGAATCCCTATCTATTCCAAGCGTTAGCTGTGTTAAATCGTTTGAACCGATTGAGAAGCCGTCAAATATCTCGGCAAACTCATCGGCACATATCACATTACTTGGTATCTCAGCCATCACATAGATTTCAAGGCCATTCTCACCCTGAACAAGGCCGTTTCTCTTCATCTCTTCGATTACTTTAACGCCTTCTTCTGGCGTCCTGCAGAATGGAATCATCAAAGCAACATTGGTTAAGCCAAACTCATCCCTAACCTTTTTCATCGCTTTACATTCAAGCGCAAAGCCTTCCCTGTAAGCATCGGAGTAATATCTTGAAGCCCCTCTAAAGCCTATCATCGGGTTTTCTTCTTCTGGCTCAAATTCTTTTCCGCCTATAAGGTTAGCATACTCATTTGTCTTAAAATCGCTCATTCTAACGAGTATCTGATTAGGATAGACGCTTGCAGCAAGCATGGCAACGCCGTATGCAAGCTTATCTACGAAATACTGCGGCTTATCGTCGTATCCCTTTGTAAGTTCTGCGATTATCTCTTTTGCCTTTTTATCTTCAAGTTCGTCAAAGTGAATCAAAGCCAATGGATGCACCTGGATAAACGAACTTATTATAAATTCCATCCTTGCTAAGCCTATACCGTCGTTTGGAATACCAGCCATCTGAAATGCTATTGCAGGATTACCAAGATTCATCTTTATCTGAGTTTTTGGCTTTTCAAGTTTGGATAAGTCAACCCTTTCAACTTCATAATCAAGCTTGCCTTCATATACATAGCCCATCTCGCCTTCTGCGCAGGAGACTGTAATTTCTTGACCTGTCTGCAGCTTTTCTGTTGCATCACCGCATCCAACAATTGCAGGAACGCCAAGCTCTCTTGATATGATTGCAGCATGGCAGGTTCTTCCGCCCCTGTTTGTGATTATTGCTGCAGCCTTTTTCATTATCGGTTCCCAATCAGGGTCTGTCATATCCGTAACAAGTATCTCACCTTCTTTAAACTTATCCATATCATCAGGATCTTCTATAACATGGACAATCCCTGTCGATATCTTGCTTCCTACGGCTATACCTTCAACCAAAACATTGCTTTTCTCTTTAAGTTTGTAAGTTTCAAGAACGCTTAAGTTTCTTCTTGATTGAACAGTCTCTGGCCTTGCCTGAACAACAAAAAGCTGGCCTGTTTTACCGTCTTTTGCCCATTCTATATCCATCGGCGTATATCTGCCGTTTCTTTTGGTATAGTGATTCTCTATCTTTATAGCCCACTTTGCAAGCGTAAGAACATCATCATCGCTTATGGAGTATTTAAAACGCTCTTCTTCTGTTGTCTCAACATCCTTTATGCCACCGTTTTCATCATAAACTGCCTTCGTCAGTTTTGAACCCAATTTTTTGTTAATAATTGCCTTATAGCCTTTCTCAAGTGTCGGCTTAAATACGATAAACTCATCTGGATTTACCTTACCTGCAACAATATTCTCACCCAATCCATAACTTGCATTGACAACAACAACTTTATCGAAGCCGCTTTCTGTGTCTATGGTAAACATAACGCCACTTGAAGCCAAGTCACTCCTTGCCATCTTCTGAACGCATACAGACAAACCAACCTTAAAATGATCAAAACCCTTATCGTGTCTGTATGATGTGGCTCTATCTGTAAAGATAGACGCATAGCAGCTTTTTGCATAGCGAACAACATTATCCAAACCTTTAACATTGAGATATGTATCCTGCTGGCCTGCAAATGAAGCATCGGGCAAATCTTCTGCCGTTGCTGAACTTCTCACGGCAACATCGCTCTCTTCTTCACCGTAATATTCACTTAGCTTTTTGTAGGCTTCTTTTATCTCTTCGTATAGATCAGATGGTAATTCGGCATTAAAGATAAGGTCTCTTGCGGCTTTTGTCTTCTCTTTTAAACTATTGATGTCGTGGGTATCAAGATCGCTTAGAACTTCTCCTATCTTGTCTCTTAGATTGTTGTAATCAAGAAGATACCAGTAAGAATCAGCAGTCAAAGCAAAGCCGTAAGGAACATTGACGCCTTCGTCTTTAAGTTCCCTGATCATCTCACCCAACGATGCATTCTTGCCGCCAACAAGTTGCACATCGTCTGCACCAATCTCGTCAAGCCACTTGACATATTTCATTTACACACCCCCGAAAAAATAGATAGTTTGATTTGATTTTACCCCCTTAGTGCCGTGCTGCGCTGGCATTCTAACAAAAAAGATGCCGTTTTTCAAATGATATT
>CAYTZD010000037.1:0-15929 GCA_964442345.1 uncultured Hippea sp.
AATGGGCATATTCAAGCTTGTCAGCGACTTTAAACCTGCAGGTGATCAGCCACGCGTTATAAACGAACTGGTAAATAATTTAAAAAAGGGCATTAAATATCAGGTTTTACTTGGCGTAACGGGAAGCGGCAAAACATTTACGCTTGCCAATGTGATAGCACACCTAAATAAGCCTGTTCTTGTCATATCACACAACAAGACACTTGCAGCACAACTGTATAATGAGTTTTCCCGTTTCTTTCCAGAAAATGCCGTCGAATACTTTATAAGCTATTATGATTACTATCAACCCGAAGCCTATATCCCACGAACAGACACATATATAGCCAAAGATTCATCAATAAACGACGAGATAGATAGGCTAAAGCAAAAAACCGTTATGAGCCTTCTAACGCGAAGGGATGTAATCGTTGTTGCGTCGGTCTCTTGCATTTATGGTGCAGGTGAAAAGGAAGATTATTCATCTATGGCATTTTACATAAACATTGGAGATAAACTATCACGAAGCGACATACTCAAGCGATTTGTCGAGCTGCTATATGTAAGAAACGACATAGGATTTGAGCGTGGAACATTCAGGGTAAGAGGCGATGTTATAGATATCTATCCTTCCTACATGCGCAATCTTGCAATAAGAATAGAACTGTTTGACGATGAAGTGGACAGAATCGTTATGTTTGACCCGCTTTCAAACAGGGTGATTGAAGAGAAAAACTCTGTTGCCATATTTCCCGCAAACTTCTTTATAACAACAAAAGAGAAGAAAGAAAAAGCGATAAAATCGATAAAGAAAGAGCTTCAACAGAGGATAGAATATTTCAAAGAACGCGGAAAACTGCTTGAAGCACAAAGGATAGAAGAAAGAACGCTATTTGACATTGAGATGATAGAACAGACAGGCACATGTCCTGGTATTGAGAATTACTCAAGGCACTTTTCAAACAGAAAAGAAGGAGAACCGCCAGGAACATTGATAGATTACTTTGGTGATGACTTCTTAACGATAATTGATGAATCACATGTAACAATTCCACAGTTGATGGGTATGTATCGTGGCGATTATTCGCGCAAAAAGACGCTTGTTGATTACGGTTTCAGACTGCCTTCTGCTTTGGATAATAGGCCACTAAAGTTTGAAGAGCTTATGAAAAAATGGGATCAGGTTATATTCGTCTCTGCAACACCGTCAGAATTTGAGATAGAATTATCAAAAGGCGTTGTGGTTGAACAGATAATAAGACCAACAGGACTGATGGAGCCACCCATTGAAGTAAAACCGATGGATACAGCCGTTGACGATCTATACGGTGAGATAAAAAAAGCAATAGAGAAAGGTGGCAAAGTCCTTGTAACCACATTAACAAAGAGAATGGCAGAAGACTTAAGCGAATATTACAACGAACTTGGCTTAAGAACAAAATATATGCATTCAGAACTCAATGCAATAGAAAGGGCAAAACTAATCAGCGATTTAAGAAACGATAAATTTGACTGTATAATAGGCGTAAACCTTCTAAGAGAAGGCCTTGATATACCCGAAGTCAATCTGGTTGCCATATTAGATGCAGACAAAGAAGGCTTCTTAAGAAGCACAACAAGTCTTATCCAGACAGCAGGCAGAGCCGCAAGAAATGCGGAATCTAAGGTTATCTTTTATGCAAACAACATGACAGAATCGATGAAAAAGGCAATAGACGAGATAGAAAGAAGAAGAAAAATTCAGGAAGAATACAACAGAAAACACAACATAACGCCAAAGAGCATAACAAAATCAAAGGACAACAAGATGCTTCAGATGTGCAATCTTGACTATATGGACGAACTTGAAGAGATAATAACAGAAAAGATAGACAAAAAAGATATACCAAAAAGGATAAAACATCTGACAAAACTTATGAAAGAAGCAGCCAAAAAGATGGACTTTGAAAGCGCAATAAGGTATAGGGATGAGATAGAAAAACTTAAAAAACTTGACCTTGAGATTTAGAGCACTATTATTTGGTGGAAACCACAAGCAAGGAGGGAAAATGCTTGAGCTTAAAAACATAAAATACACGAAAAACTCAAACGAAATCATCAAAGGCATAAACATGAAGTTTGAAGAAGGCAAAGTTTACTGCATTGTCGGCAACAACGGCGTTGGCAAATCAACAATAGGATACATCATCATGGGATTAAGTGATTACAAGCCAACAGAAGGCAGAATTTTACTCAACGGCGAAGATATAACGGATTTGGATATAACCCAAAGGGCAAGAAAAGGCATATCACTTCTATGGCAGGAGCCAGCAAGATTTGAAGGTATAACAGTTGAGAATTACCTAAAACTGAATAGAGACATAAAAAAGGAAGAGATAGAAGAAGCTTTGAACCTTGTCAATCTTGACCCAACCAAATACATGCGCAGATATGTTGATAAAAAGCTATCAGGCGGTGAGAGAAAAAAGGTCGAACTTGCAAGCTGTATTCTTCTAAAGCCCAAATACATCATAATGGACGAGCCAGACAGCGGCATAGACATTATGAGCCTTGATATGATAGTAAAGGTAATAAACCGATTTAAAGAGATGGGAAGCACCGTTATAGTGATTACGCATAGAAAAGAGATAGCACTAAACTGCGGATATTCATACCTAATCTGCTCAGGTAAGGTATTTTTAGAAGGCAAAAGCGATAAGATTGTTGAATATTACGAAACAACCTGCGACAACTGCGGTCATGTAAACTATCTGGAGGAAGACTAAAATGGATATAGTCAAGGGTTATGAAAAGGAGTTTGAACAGCTTGTTGAAGCATACGAAAAAAATACAGGTGATAAAAGTTTAATAAATCCAGGCGTTGCAACAATTATCGTAAGCGGAAACAAAGTCGTTGGTCTAAACAGCGTAAAAGGTATGCATATAAGCTCAAAAGAGAGAGCCGACGGGCTTGTTATGATAGATGTGGAGATAGAAGACAACACAATAATTCCTATTCCTGTCCATCTTTGCACAGGGTTTTTAAAAAAGAGAGGCGAGCAGATTCTAAAATTCAACTATATAATCGGCAACAATGTCAAAGTAAAATTCAAATCTCACTGCATCTTGACAAAGGTTGAAAAGCTGCATCACTACATGGAAAGTGATATGTATATCGGTAAAAACTCGTTTGTCGTGTATGAAGATGAGCATTTCCACGATGAAGGTGGTGGCGTATTTGTCGAGACAATAACAAAGATGAAGGTCGATGAAAATTCATACTTCGCAAGCAAATTCTATGAGACAAAAACACGCGTTGGCAGAATAAATGTTGTTATGGATATAGAATTAATGAAAAACGCAAAAGCCAATCTTGAAAGCAAGATATACGGCAGAGAAGACGATATAATAGATATACGGGAAGTTTTAAGGCTAAACGGTGAATACTCAAGTGGCATAGCAACATCAACAATCTTTGCAACGGATAGGACAAAAGCCCATGTTGTTAATGAAGCATACGGTAATGCACCTTATGCAAAGGGTCATATCGAATGTAATGAGATAGTAAAAGGCGATGAGGTTGAAGTCTCAACCCTGCCGCTTCTGAAGGTTAGAAACGACAAGGCAGAATTGACACACGAAGCAAGCGTTGGACGAATAAATCAGGCTCAGCTTGAGACACTGATGGCAAAAGGATTAACAGAAGACGAAGCAGCTGAGTTTATCGTAAATGGACTGTTAAGCTGATGCTGAAGCTTATACTGTTTTTATTTTTGCTGTTTATATTCGTAACGGTCTATTCATTCAAAAAGCGCATAGATAACATACTTGACGCTTTATTTCCACCAAAACAGAAGAAAAACACAAGCAACCAGCCAGAAGAGTTGGTAAAATGTGCCACCTGCGGCGTATATCTGCCAAAGCATGATGCAGTAAAGAAGATAAAATTCAACGGTGAGATAATATACTTCTGCTCAAAAGAGTGCAAAAACAATTACAAGAAGGGGTGATAAAAAATGAAGTTTTTCTTAGATACGGCAAATGTTGAAAAGATTAAAGAGTTTGCCGAGATGGGCATAGTTGATGGCGTAACAACAAATCCAAGTTTAATAGCAAAAGAAGGCAGAAACTTTGAAGAAGTGATAAAAGAGATAACCCAGATTGTTGATGGTCCTATATCGGCTGAAGTTACAAAAGATACAGCAGATGAGATGGTAAGCGAAGCTGAAGGTTTAGCATCTATTCATGATAATATCGTAATCAAAATCCCAATGACAAAGGAAGGTATAAAGGCAACAAATATACTTGCAAAAAAAGGCATAAAGGTAAATATGACGCTTGTATTCTCACCTGCTCAGGCACTTCTTGCAGCAAAAGCCGGCGCAAGATACATAAGTCCCTTTGTTGGAAGACTGGACGATATATCACACATTGGCACTGAACTTTTGCTTAGCATAAGGGAGATTTTAGACAACTATGACTTTGAATGCGAAATCATAGCAGCAAGCATAAGAAACCCGTTGCATGTGGTTGAAGCTGCAAGGATAGGCGTTGATATAGCAACTATACCACCTGCCGTGATGGAGCAATTATTTAAACACCCGCTAACCGACATAGGCATAGAGAGATTCAAAAAAGATTGGGAGAGTGCCTTTGGTAAGTAAAATCGTATTTGCAAGCAACAACGAGCATAAACTAAAAGAAGTAAGGGAAATTTTAAAGGACATAGAGATTCTGCCTGCAAAAAGCGTGGTTGATAGGTTTGAAGTTGAAGAAGACGGCAAAAGTTTCTGCGAAAATTCGCTTATAAAGGCAAAAGCTTTGGCTAAATTTACAGATTTACCTGTCTTGGCTGATGATTCTGGACTTGAAGTCTTTTCTTTAAATGGTGAACCTGGCATCTATTCATCAAGGTATGCAGGCACTGAGAAAGACGAAGATAACATAAAAAAGCTTCTTGAAAACCTAAAGAACAAAACAGACAGAAAAGCAAGATTCGCATGTTGCATGACACTTATAGTTGGCGATAAGATTATTCAAAAAGAAGGTTATGTCTATGGCGTAATTGTTGATAAACCAAAGGGAAAAAACGGATTTGGTTATGATCCAATCTTTATGCCTGATGGGTTTGATATAACCTTTGCTGAGATGAAGCCTGATGAGAAAAACAGACTATCCCACAGAAAAAAAGCTTTAGAATTAATAAAAAAGGAGCTTGAGAGTGCAGATATTTAAAAAAATAGCGATAGTTTCTATATTTCTTCTTAGCTTAAGTTTTAGTGCTTTTGGCACAAACCCAAAGCAGTATTTGAGCAAAAAACACCTTCCACTTCACATAACAGCAGATAAACTAACAGCATTTGATAAAAAGGGTTTATACATATTCGAAGGCAGTGTAATAGCAAAAAGAGACAATACAACGCTAAAATCAGACAGAATGGAAGTATATAAAAACCTAAAGACAGACGAAGTATCAAAGGTTATCTGCACAGGCAATGTCATTATTACAAAAGAAGACAAAAAAGCCACAGGCGATAAGGCAATTTACAATGCAGCAAACTCTGAAGTAATCCTAATAGGTAATGCCACTGTTACATCTGGCAAAAACAGAATAAAAGCTGGCAGGATTGTGTATTACCTGGATAAAGACTATGTCGTATCTCAACAGAGCAACAAAAACAAAAGGGTTGAAGTTACAATATATCCCAAAAAGAAGGAGAATAAATGATGGTAAGAACGCGATTTGCACCATCTCCAACAGGACACTTGCACATTGGCGGATTGAGAACTGCAATATTTAACTATCTTTTTGCAAAAGCCAACAACGGCGAATTCGTTTTAAGAATAGAAGATACAGACAAAGAGCGTTCAAAGGAAGAATACACCAAAGCGATACTTGAAGGCCTAAAGTGGTGCAAGATAGAATGGGATGAGATATGCTACCAAAGCAAAAGAAACGATATATACGAGAGATATTTAGATAAACTTTTAAAAGAAGGCAAAGCCTACAGATGCTACTGTTCAAAAGAGAGACTTGAAAAACTCAAGGAAGAACAGCTAAAAAAAGGAGAGAATCCGCATTACGACGGACATTGCAGAAACTTAAAGGAATACCCAGAAGATAAGCCTTATGTCATAAGAATAAAACTGCCAGAAGAAGATATAGACTTCTACGACCATCTGCACGGCGATATGCACTTCTCATACAAGGAGTTTGATGATTTTATCATCAGGCGTTCAGATGGGTCGTTTATGTATAATTTTACCAATGTCGTTGACGATATAGAATGCGGCATAACCCATGTAATAAGAGGCGACGACCACCTAACAAACACGGCAAAACAGATTGTTCTTTATAGGCTATTTGAGAAAAAGCCACCAGAATACGCACATGTGCCAATGATTTTGGGTGAAGACAAAACAAGACTATCAAAAAGGCATGGAGCAAAAAGCGTTTTGGAATACAGGGAGTTGGGAATATTACCCGAAGCATTGGTGAACTACCTTCTAAGGCTTGGATTCTCATACGGCGATAAAGAGATCTTTACATTTGATGAGATGATAAAATACTTCTCATTGGAAAGACTCAACAAATCTGCAGCGGTGTTTAATCCTGATAAACTCATCTGGGTTAACTTTGAGCATATAAAGATGAAAAAACCAGAAGAACTGCTTGAAGATTTGCGTCCATTTTTAGATAAGAACTGCTCAAACTTCAGCGATGAATATATAATCAAAGCAATAAAGACCCGCCAGACAAAGGCTCAAACATTAAAAGAACTTGCAGACGAAATAAGGTTTTACTGCGTCGAACCAGAAGAATACGAACAGAAAGCAGTCAAAAAATATGTAAAAGCATCGATAAAAGAACCACTTGAATACCTTGTTGAAAAACTAAAGGATGCCGACTTTTCAAGTGAAGAAAGCCTAAAAACTGTATTTGAGAATACACTTGAAAAATTCAATCTAAAGATGGTTAAGATTGCACAACCAGTAAGGATAGCTTTAACAGGCAAAGGCATAGGGCCTGGCATTTACGAGATGCTTATGGTTCTTGGCAAAGACGAAAGCATAAAAAGAATCAAAAAGATGATGGATGCTCTCTTTAAATCTTAAAGAAGCCTTAAAATTATACAATAAAAAAGATGGGCCTATATGGAGTGCCTTTTTAACATACCTAACAGTCTTAAATGTCGTTCCTTTTATGTATTTTTCCATCTTCATACTTTCGCATCTGCCAATCGTTAACGAAAAAATACCATACATCAAAAAATACATAGTCAAGATTATACCAGAATACTCAGACCAGATACTCAACTATTTTGATCTATTTTTATCAAAACTCTCTTCAATGGAACTTCTAAACTCAATTATATTCTCTCTTTCCATGTTAAGCCTTGTCTTTGGATTTTTAAAAACAACGCGGTACTTGTTGGATATTAAAGAAAAGTTCAACATCATAAGGACTTTAGCGTTTTTACTTATAAACATCGTTGCCGTTGGTGTAATAACAACCATAATTATTGGATTAAAAATCGTTATACCAATGTTTGCACCAAAAATTGCAGATACACTTTATACAAAAGCTATACCATTTATAGTATGGTTTATCTTTCTCACCTTTATATTCTACATCTCAAAGCCAAAAGATACAAAGATAGTCTCAATCCTGATAGCATCAAGCATAACAACAATAGAAGTATTTCTTCTAAAAGCTGTACTGTCGCTTTACTTTTCTATCTTCTCATACAGTAAAATATACGGTGTTGTGGCTATAGTCCCATCAATCCTTTTATGGCTTTTTCTCCTTTGGAATGTAATTCTCTTTGGCATTACACTTTTAAAAACCATAAAAACTTGAAAAAAGCTATCAAAAGAATAGATTGAAAGTGAAAAAATTGAGTGGGGGTGGCATTATGAAACAATTGAGACTTTATCGCATCTTTAGTTTTCTTATTGCTTTTATGCTTATTGTTAATTATGCATCTGCATCGTATCTGCCAAACATAAGGGATGTTGCAAAAAAGGCACTTCCAGCTGTTGTAAACATAAGCACAACACAGATAGTTGAGATGCCAGCAGGTCCATTACCTGGTTTTGATGAAAACGACCCGTTTGAGCAGTTCTTCCAGCAGTTTTTCAACAATATGCCTGTGCAGAGAAAAATACACGCACTCGGTAGTGGATTTATTATCTCAAAAAAGGGCTATATCCTAACAAACTACCATGTAATAAGAAGGGCAAGCACAATCAGGGTAACACTTCAAAACGGCGATGTTTATAAGGCAAAAGTCGTAGGCAAAGACCCAAAGGCAGACATAGCTTTAATAAAAATCAACCCACGAGAAGATCTACCAACCTTATCACTTGGTGATTCAAGCCAAATTCAGGTTGGCGATTGGGTTGTAGCCGTTGGAAATCCATTTGGACTAAACGGAACCGTAACGGCAGGAATCATATCAGCAAAAGGCAGGGTGATAGGCGAAGGACCTTATGACCACTTCTTGCAGACAGATGCAGCCATTAACCCGGGAAACTCTGGTGGTCCGCTTTTAAATCTTGACGGCCAAGTAATAGGCATAAACACTGCCATCGTTGCACACGGTCAAGGCATAGGATTTGCCATACCTATAAACATGGTCAAAGCCGAATTGGATTACTTAATGAAAGGCGAAAAGGTCAAAAGAGGGTATCTCGGCGTTATGATTCAAAATTTAAGCAGAGACGCAGCAAAAGAATTACACCTTAAAAACATTCAAGGCGGTGCAATCGTATCACAGGTATTTAAAGGCGGTCCTGCATACAAAGCCGGCATAAAACCCGGTGATATAATAATCAGTGTAAACGGTAAAAAGATAAGGTCTTCAAGCGATTTACCGTATATGATATTCACAATGAAGCCAGGCACAAAGGTTAATTTAGGCATTATAAGAGACGGCAAAGAGATAACAAAAACAGTTATCTTAGGCACAAGGCCAGCAGAAGGAGAATTAAGTAGTTCATCTGAAGAAATCTATAAAACACCGTATGGATTTTCTGTATCTAACATAACACCAGAATTAAAAAGCAAATACGGTATAAAGGTTGACAAAGGCGTCGTTATTGTTAACATATCACGCAACTCGTTTGCTTATGCAGTTGGATTAAAAGTGGGAGATGTAATAGTTAAGATGAACTATAAACCAGTGAAAAATATCAACGATTTAAGAAAGATAATAAAAGAATCAAAACACAGAAGGGTTATATTCTTAAATGTTATGCGTGGAAACAGCCAGATGTTCATAACGATACAAAGATAACTCTACCTTCGGCGGGAATGTTCCCGCCTTTTTATTTTATGAAGAGAAAAACAGACGGAATTTGGGTCTTTTTATCGATAATTATAATAGTTGCCCTACCGCTTCTATATAACAGGATTTATAAGAATTTCTCATACATAATCATAAAAAACGCATTTGTGTCTGCAGAAGTCGTCGGCGTATCACCGTCGTATGTCTCTGGTATGATAACAAAACTATACACAAAAGAAGGAGATAAAGTAAAAAAAGGCCAGATAATCGCCATAATTGATGACACACTTTACAAAGCTGAAGTAGAAAAAAATGAGAGCAAGTTAAACAGTATAATGACAAAATTAAAAAACATAGACAATCAAACCATCATCTACAATAACCTAAAAGCAGAAGCTGACCTTGCTTCAAAGGATGTAAAACTTGCAAAGCTTATGCTCTCATACACAAGGGTTGTAAGTCCAATCAACGGCATAGTGGCCAAGAATATGGTGCATGTCGGAGATTCTGTATCATCAAACAGCGTGATTGTATATATCTACAAACCTGAAACAGTTTACATAAAAGCATATATAACACCAGAAAACCTTGAATATGTAAGAATTGGCAAGAAGGTAATTATAAAAGCAATTGACACAGAAACCGAAGGAGTAATAAAAAAGATAGGCGATATTGGCGTATTCTCTGTATGCAACACAAAGCCCTTAATACCAATCCAGATAGACATAAAAAACAATGAAAATCTATACTTCTCTGAACCCGTCGAAGTAATATTAAAGCGCTAATGAACATACAAAATTTAAGAGAGTTTCAAATAAGATTGTCAAAGCAGCTTAATCTAAAAGATAGAATTAATCCGAAAGATATCAGATTTGTTGCAGGCGTTGACCTTACATATACAAACATCTGGAAAAATCCAACCACAGGTATTGTATGTATTGTTGTTTACGACTTAGAAAAAGAGAAAGAGATAGAAGTCATATTCGAAACAGCAAAGGTGTTTTTCCCATATATTCCAACATTTCTTGCATTTAGAGAATTACCACTTATTAGAAAGGCATCAAGAAAATTGGCAAACAGGGTTGATGTTTTTATGCTCGATGGAATGGGTATTATTCACCCAAGAAAGATGGGCATAGCAGCACACTTTGGCGTTGTTGAGAATGTGGTAAGTATGGGTGTTGCAAAATCGCACCTTACAGGCGAATACGAAATGCCAGCCAACATTGATAAAGCGCATGAAAAGGTTTATGTAAATTCAGAATTTTCAGGCTATATATTACGCTCAAAAAAGAATACAAAGCCAATTTTTGTCTCTCCAGGTAACAACATAAGCATTGAATCTTCTTTAGAAATCACGCTAAAATGTTTAAAAAGATATAAAATCCCTGAACCAACACGCCTTGCCCACAATTATCTACAGAAAAAAAGAAAAGAACTACTCAGTCCTTAAACTATCAATTACCATTAATAACCACAAATTACTACTAATTACTCTTTCAACCCTTTGCTTTTAGCCGTAGATAAAAAGAATGCTTTCGGGTCTTGGTTTAGTCTATTTAGTAAAAACTCTTCTTCTTTTTCTCTGTCTATATAAGGACCGTCTCGGAATGCTTACCCAAGATGAAGCCTTATCTCAAATCTTGCGCCTTTATCGGTATTCTTAACAACTATCTCTCCATTCATGTGTTCTTCAACCATAACCTTACTCATATACAGGCCAAGTCCCGTTCCTTTCTTGCTATCCTTTGTCGTAAAATAAGGCTCAAATATCTTAGGCAGTATATCTTCAGATATGCCACCTGCATTATCTTCAACAGCTATAACAACGCTTCTTTCGTCGCATTCTGTCTCTATTTTAATAAACGGATTTTCAATCTCTCTTTCAACTATAGCATCCCTTGCGTTGTTTATAAGATTCAATATAACATGCTTTAGCTCATTGGAGCGCATAAGAAACTTCCTTTTGCAGTTAAGATTAAGTTCAATCTTGATATTTTTTGATTCTACATAATCCCTTACAATTCTTACAATCTGATTAATCGTATCATCGATGACAGTCTCTTCTTCTGCTATGTTAGACTTAAAGAAACTCCTAAAATCGTCTATGGTGCTGCTTAAATGATGAACATACTCCATAATATTTTTAAGCTTATCATTCAATAGTTCTTCTGAACATTCACCCATCTGAATTTTTAACAGCAAGTTATTAACCGTCGCTGCGATGGCATTTAAAGGCTGTCTCCACTGATGGGCAATCATAGCCATCATCTCACCTGTTGCCGCAAATTTAGACTGCTGCATAATCATTCTATCTTTTCTTAAATTCTTCTCAGTCTCTTCTTTTATCCTGTTTGTCAAATATTTATTCAGATTATTTAGCTTCTCTTGCAACACTTTAAGTTCTGTAATATCAACGGATGTCCTAAGTCTAACCTTCTCACCGTTCAATATAATATCATCACCCTTTGCAAGCGCATAAACTATGCTTCCATCTTTTCTTCTAAACTTAATCTCATAAGGCTTGGTATGTTCAAGCTTCTCTTTCTCTTTGACGGTATCTATACAATCCTTATCAACAAGATCATATACACTCTTTCCTATCATCTCATCCTTTGAATATCCCAACACTTTACATGCAACATCATTTACATCTATACACTTATCACCTTTTGATATAATCGTCATCTGCATGGAATACTTCGTTACTGTCTCAAAGTTCTTTAAGGATTCTTCAAGTCTCTCTTTTATCCTTGCAAGCTCCCTATTCTTCTTGACAAATACCCTGATTATATAAAACAGAATAGATACAACAACAAAGAATACCAAGCTTATCTGAAGTACAGTCTTTATCAAAAAATCCCTGTATTGCTCTTTCAGCTGCCTGTTTGTCTCTTTTGCCCAGATTCTGCCTTTCTCCTTCTCTGAGATTAAAGCAAGCGATTTATCAAAAAGGCTTTTAAGCAAAGGCAGATCCTTTCTTACTGCTATAGATATTGGATAGGTTATCTCCGCTGAACCTATTATTGCTATATCGTTATAGCCCAGCTTTCTTAAATAGTATGTGGCTACAGGAATAGTAGCAACAGTGCAATACGCCTTATTCTCATGCACATACTTAAACATATCTGCTATTGTATCAGTCTGAACAACCTTTATGTGCGGATATTCGTTCTTAAATATCTGAATAAGGCCAGAACCCTTCTTTCTGGCTACGGTTTTGCCGTTTAACTCAGCTAAAGAGACAATAAACGGCCTTCTCTTTTTTGAGAAAACGAATAATTCATAATTAACATACGGCTTTGTAAATATGGCATATTTTTCCCTTTGCGGTGTTTTTACGGCACTTGGCAAAACATCACATCTGCCTTCTTTTAAAAACTTTTGAGATTCTTTCCAGCTTTTTGTTCTAACAAGTTTATAGTCAAGGGACAATCGAGAAAGAACCCTTTTTAAAACTTCTATAGATATACCCTTTACTTCACCATTATCAATATACTCTATCGGTCTCCAGTCAGGATTTACGCATATCTTGACAGTCTTGTATTTTTTTAAAAATTTCCTTTCCCTATCGGTTAAAACAATTCTCCTTTTCGAAAAAATAAAATCCGAAATGTTAACAACAGGCTCACCCATTATCCTTGCAAATTTAACAACAATATCTTTAACGACATTTTCATCTATGGATCCCAAAGGATACACATCGGACATCACTATACCTTGAATTTTGTTAGCTTCGTAATACAAAGCAGCCAAAGACTTCTTTGCTTTATATTTAGTGCGAATAAGATTTGATATCTCTCTTTTATGTTCTAAAGCATATTTCCATCCTTGTATAGTCGCTTCAATGAATCTATTTACCATCTCAGGATGATCTTTTGCAAACTTCCTTGAAGTAAACAGGTTTCCAGAATAGGCAAATATGCCGTAATTAGAAGGGTCTATAATATTATATTCAACGCCAAGTTTATTCAATGTATATGTCTGATTTGTAATGTATATAGGCACAGCATCAACCTTTCCTTCAATGAAAGGCTTTATGGTATAAGGACCTTCAAACCCTATCACCTTCTTAAAATGTATGTTAAACTTTCTCAACAAAAGCCCAACGCTTGTAAGATCCAAACTGTTTTTATCGCACAGAAGCACCTTGTTTTGCAAATCTTCCGGCGTAAATATAGAAGGCTTAACAGCTAAAACAAGTGGAGAGCGTTTAAAAAAATTTGCAATTAACACAACGGGTTTTCTCAAAACGATGGCAGTAAATAACTCCGTCCCAACAACACCAAAATCAGCTTTGCCACTTAAAACATCGTCTATAACATAGCCGCCACTGTACTGTCTAACTTCAACATCAAGCCCAGCTTTTTTATAAAACCCCTTCTCTTTTGCTGCTATGTATCCTGCAAACTCAAATTGGTATTTCCAGTTTAGTTGTAAGACAACCTTCTGATAAGCATTTGCGTATGAACTTAGAAAAAATATAGCAGAAAGGATTAAAACCAATCTTCTCATTCAACCAAATCTTCTAACGGCTTGCCTATGAAATATCCTTGAGAGTAATCTATACCCATCTCTTTAACGGCATTAAAGATCTTCTCATCAGAAACAAATTCGGCGACTGTTTTGTATCCCTGTTTCTTAGCAAACGAGATAATCGCTTCAACAATGTTCCTTGAACTGTTGCTTTCTGTAATGGTTTTTATAAGGCTTGCATCTATCTTGATATAATCCGGAGCATACTCAAGCAAACGGGAAAAGTTGGAATATCCACTTCCAAAGTCATCAACGGCAATTTTAACACCAAGTTTTTTCAAATCCTTTATAAAACTTCTAACGATATGAATCTGGTTTATACCTTCATCTTCTAAAAGCTCAACGACAAGCCTTTTTGATAAATCAGGATTTTCTTTCAATTTACCTAAAACCAAGTTTCTTATGCTGGCATCTTCTATATCAATAGCAGATAAGTTTACAGATATCTCAGCTTTTGTCTCTGAAAGTTTTTTAAGTGCATTTTCAACGACGATTCTCGTTATCTGCTTATAATACTTGCCAATCTTTGCAACTTCCAAAAACTCAAATGGTGTATGAATTTTACCTTCTCCATCAATAAGCCTGACTAAGGATTCATACTTCTCTATCTTATCGGTCTTGTTGTTGTAAATCGGCTGATAATAAGAGACTATTCTATTATTCTTAATCGCATCCCTTACCATGCTTAGTGTCTCTATGTTCTTTTTTGCTATCTCTTTAGTCTGCTGATATAACCCATCTGCAGCAATTATATCTATTTTCTCTTTTAGCGCTTTCTTTATACCAAGATAGGCATTTTTAAGCATATGTTCCTTTTTTGTTACAAAACTTAAGAATAAGTCTATTTCGTACTCATAATCATCAACCTTTACTGGTGTATTTCTAACATTTTCCTGAAATTGTTTGATACTCCTTAAAAATTCGTTTATATGCTTGTCGCTTTCGTACTCCTTTAAAAAGGCAAACTCACCGTTACCAAGATTGTATCTAAAGTCAAAACGACAGCCATCAGGAAATAGACCTTCAGACATTTTAACAAATTCTTCTTCCATCTTCTCTATTGTCTCTTCATCGTATAGATTTTGCAAATCATCGTAATCTTCAATCTTTGCAAGAACCAATACAGGCTTTTTAAGTTCATTAATCTTATCCTGAAGAACCTTCTTAGGATTAATAATGTCGGTTATATTATCCCTTACGGCTATATACTCAATAATATTTCCATTTTCGTCGAATATTGGAGCCACATAAGCCTTTAAATAGACAGACTTACCGTCTTTAGTTTTGTTTTTTATTATACCCTTAAAAATTTTACCGCTTTTGATTGTACTCCAGAGTCGCCTAAATACTTCTTTTGGTGTATCAGGATGTCTAACAACACTATGAGATTTACCTATCAACTCTTCTCTACTATAACCTGTAACTTTGCAGAATAAATCATTTGCATATGTGATAATACCGTTTAAATCTGTCTTTGTTACACAAAAATTTTCATCGATTATATATTTATACTGCTTCAGTAAGGCTAATGCCCTATCTCTCTCTTTTCTTAAAATGATTCTTTCAACTACTCGATATACAGATTCCATTAACTGATTTATATCTATAGGTTTAAGTATATAACCATAAACGCCTACTTTTATGCTTTCAACTAAATACTCAAAATTATTAAAAGCCGTAATAATCAAGATAGGCACTCTCTTATCTATCTCTTTGATTCTTTTTATCATCTCAAGCCCATCCATTTTGGGCATATTTATGTCGGTGATTACTATATCGTGTCTTTTGCTTTTAAACTTCTCAAGACCTTCTAATCCATCTCCTGCAGTATCTATGTCCTTAAAAAAATTAAGCAGAAGCTCTTTTGTCTCTTTTTGGGCAAATTCATCGTCTTCAACATACAGAACTTTTATAGTCTCTTTATCTGTTATATCTCGAATTTTCTTAAAAAGCTCTCTATCCATTTGAAAGAAAAAATATACTAACCAAACCAAGTTGTCAAATATAAGTATCTGATTTGGTTAAAGACTAACAAAAAACAAGTTCAGGGCTCTCTATCCCTTATGTAAGTCTCTTTAACTTTTTCACCCATTTTGATAAAATTAAGTATGTTTATAACCGAAGAGTATCTAAAGTCTATCTTTT
>CAYTZD010000038.1:0-15786 GCA_964442345.1 uncultured Hippea sp.
TTTTATAGCTAATCTGTTTTGTTGAATACAGTCCTGTTTTTGGTATTCCTGTTGTTATTCTTATGCCTTTTTTGCCAAATGTTATGTGAAATCCGCGCCTGCCTAAGGAGATAGAGAATCCCGTTTTTGATATGTTTAATGTTATGCCTTTGGTTAATCTTATTCTTCTGTAAAATCTTATGCTCATACTTTTTATCCTAATCTCTTTTTTTGTTTTTGCAACTCTATATCTTTATGTTTAATCTTTTTTCGTTAATAAGTGGCTTTGTGTCTGTTAGTCCTATATATAGATTTACATTCCCAAGCAGTCCTTTTATCTTATCTTCCATCGATTTAAACTTCTCAAATGACTTCTTATTTGAGAAGAATAGACTTATTGATGTTGAATCTCCAATTGTCAATCCGTTTATTAATATTGTTCCATAGGATGAACTTGATACTATCAATGTTATTTTAAATGCCTTTTTGCCATCTTTTGAATTGAGTTTTTCCTTTTTTAAAAATACCTTCTCTTCTTTTGAATTTATCACAAACGGCAGCATTACAAAAAGATTCTCTTGCTCGTTTGTTTGGATAGTGCCAAACTGTTTTATGCTTTCTTTGATTAGGTTTGATAGCTTTTCTATATCATCTCTGTTTTTTGATGAGTGAAGTTTTAGTTTTTGTATGATTTCTTCAATGATTTTCTGGTCGATTTTTTTGTTTTTTATTAGATTTTTTTCTGCTTCTGACAGTAGATTTTTTATCTCTTTTTCTGAGATTGCATTTTTTAGCTTTACGATGCTTGATATAAGCTTCAGCCTATCGTTGTTTGATACTGCTTCCTTTAATTTGTTAATGTTCTCATCTATAAGTTTTTCTGGGTCATTTATTACAACTGCCGAAGTTTTCTTGATGAAATTAACGGGAGCCGCTTTATTTTCGATAACTTTTATCTCTTTTTCATCTTCTAAGATTATTTTTATCAAACTTGAGTTTATGGGTTTTTCTGTTTCTAATTCAATTAGTTTGCCTTTTATGTTTACAAGGTAAAGTGTATCGGATTTTTTCTGGACTATCTCAGCTTCTATTGAATTTTCTTCAAAAAGCATTAATGTTTTTAACTCTTTTGCAAGATTATCTGAGATTTTTATTGGTATCTTTGTTATCTTCTGTGTCTTGCTGGCATCTATTAGCTTTAAAACTATCTGCGGCGATAAGCTTTTAACTTCAACTAAAACCTTCTTAGAATTAATCGGTATATTTGAAGATGCTTCAAACAACTTTCCCTTTAGCCTTATAATGTATTTAAAATCGCCTTTTTTTGAGACGACGAAGGCTTCTATTTTCTCACCGACTTTGAGTAGATTTTTTAACTGCTGTGGCGTTATGTTTAGTTTTATGTTTAATGTTTCTATCTGCATTCTTCTATTGCCGGACAGAGTTTTTTAAGCTCGCTTAATGATAGTTCCTTCAACTTCTCCCAAAATGGGAAACTCTCACACTGCTTTGGCCTTACAGGATAAATCTCGCATCTATAATTATCATCTAAAAAGACACAGCGCTTTTCGTTTTTTATTACAAGGTCAATTAAGGCAATTTTGTTAAACACCTTTCTTGTGTATGTTTTCAAAAAATTTTCCCTATTTAAACCCAAAAACTTTGAAATCCTTTCTATATCTTCATCAGTTAGAAACACATAACCTTCACCGATGCAGCAGAATGCTTTGCAGGTTTTACATCTTGTATCGTCAAAGCAGAACCAAAATCCATCCTTTTTAATCATTTACACCTATTTTTGGACAGATATCATTTAAAAAGCAGTTCTTACAATCCGGTTTTTTAGCCTTACAGATATGTCTGCCAAGCAGGATTAATCCGGTATAGAAGACAATCCAATCTTCTTGGTTAACCTTTTCCATTATATCCTTCTCAACCGTCTCTGCCTTTTTTGAGTTTGATATTCCAAGCCTATTTGCAGTCCTTAAAACATGCGTATCAACACCAACGGCTGGTATGCCAAACCCAATAGATAAAACTATATTTGCCGTTTTTCTTCCAACGCCAGGCAGGCTTGTTAATTCTTCTAAACTATCTGGCACTTCGCAGTTGTATTTTTCGCAAAGCTTTTTTGCAAGTTCTATTAGGTTTTTTGCCTTTGTATTGTGCATGCTGCAGGATGAGATTATCTCGTTTAGCTCATCAAAGTCTGCATCTTTTAGTTCTTTTGGCGTTGGGTATTTTTTGAAAAGTTCTTTGGTTATTCTGTTTGTTCGTGCATCTGTGCATCGGGCGGATAAAATCAGCGCCACAAGTAGTTCAAATGGGTTTGAATAATCAAGTTCTATTTTTGGTTTAGGGTAGCGTTCTTTTATCCGTTTAACTATCTCTTTTATCATCTCTTGTGCTTTTGTATGTTATTTTTATTGAGCATCCTTTGAAGTCAAATAATTTGTATAAGCTATTCCTTACATATCGCTTGTAGTTTTCTTCAAGCTCGTCTGGTCTGTTTGTAAAGATTACAAAATGCGGTGGATTTGTCTCAACCTGTGTCATATATTTTAGTTTGACTTCCTTGCCTTTCTTTGAGAATGGTGCGTTCTGCCTGATGATTGAGTGTAATTTCTCGTTTAATTCATGCGTTGGAATTCTTCTTGAGCATATCCTTTGAACGCGATCTATCTTCTTTAGAAGTTTGCCGATATTTTTTCTCTCTTTTGCGCTTATTGCTATAAATTCAGCAAAACTCGCAGATGGTATTGCTTCCTTTATTACTTTTTCGTATTCCTTTAATTTTACATCATCAAGCAAATCCCATTTGTTCAGCGCTATAATTAAGCCTTTATTTTTTTGGACAATCTTATCTATAATGTATCTATCCATTGAAGTTAAGCCTTCTTCTGCATCAACCAAAAATACACATATATCGCTTCTGTCAATGGCAAAAAATGAAAATATGCTTGATAATTTATCAATTGCTTTTTTTGTCTTTGCCTTCTTTCTTATACCTGCTGTATCTATAAGCAGATAGCATTTGTCGTTATAAAAAAATGGCGTGTCTATGCTGTCTGTTGTCGTTCCAACTTTATCACTAACAACACTTCTATTCTCATTTAAAATTGCATTGATGAGACTTGATTTTCCGACATTTGACCTGCCTGTTATTGCTATCTTTGCTACGCAGTTGAGTTTTTCTTCGCTTCCTTTGATAATTTCGGCTAATTTTTCTTTTAATATTGTTAAGTTCTTTCTGTGTGTTGCCGATATCTTTAAAACATCGCCGAATTTGTAATATTCGTATTCGAATTCCTGTTTTTTTATATCGCTTTTGTTTGCAACAAGGATATATGGTTTTTTGGATTTTAACACATACCTGAATATCTCTTCGTCCTGAATGCTCAAAGGTGTTGTTAAATCAAATACGACTATTATTGCATCGCTTGAGTCTATGGCTAACTTTATCTGATCGTTTATGCTTTCTGAGAATTCACCTTCAGTTTCAAAGCCACCTGTATCTATAAAAAGCACATCCTTATCATCTATCTTGCCGTATTCAAATATTCTATCTCGTGTCGTGCCTGGCATATCAAGAATCAAGCTTTTGTTTTTGTTTGTAAGTGCATTAAATAGTGTTGACTTTCCAACATTGGGCTTTCCAACTATTGCAACCTTTGCCATTTTTTATCCCCCTTCCTTTTGAAAAGATACCAATTTAAAAGTGATTTGCAAGTCTCTTTCTTTTTTGTATAGTAAACCAAGCAGGAGGTTGAAGATGGATACAAAAAGGATTCTGTTTGAGTTAAGCAAATTGTCCGATTCTATTGAAGGCAACGATACATTTCATCAAAGAAGGGTTGCAGTTATAGCATTTGAGTTGGCACGAGAGCTTAAGTTTGACAGTTTTGGACTTGACCTTGTCTTAAAATCTGCACTGATTCACGATATCGCCCTTTTAAACGACACTTCAAAGGTGGAGACATTCAGGCAGATAGTTTATGAAGAGTTCGGAAAACTCAACAAGCATGCGGTCATAAGCGGCAGAATAGCGCGATTCTTTAACCTTCATCTTGATATAACAACGGCTATAAACTTGCACCACACGCCGCACAATTCAAATTCGTCTATTATTGGCAGTATTCTGTTTCTGGCAGATAATATTGAAGTTGCGCACAGAAGCCTGACAAATCCATTTGCCTTTGATGAGCTGTTTGAATTTCTCAATCAGAAAAGCAATCTGTTTGATAATACGCTTTTAGATGCCTTTAAGAAGTGTTCTCAAAGGGAGTGTTTCTGGTTTTATCTGCTTGATGAGAATGTCGATAATAGGATTGAAGAGATTTTGAAGATGCTGCCAGAAGAAGAAGCTGACGATAAGTTTAAGAATGCCTTGTCTTATTTTCTTGCCTATGCAAGCGATAACATTGCACCGTTTTTTGATGAATACTCCATACTTACAAAGAATATAGCAACATCGTTAGGCTATAAGCTGAATCTTGATGTAAATAAGCTTAAATATGCGGCGCTTTTGTCTCATATAGGCAATCTTGTTATTCCGTTTGATGTTTTCAAGAAGGAATCCATTGACGAAGTCGAATACAATATAATAAAATCCCACACGCTTAATGCAAAAAGAGTGCTTGAAAGGATGGGCTTTGACGATATAGCAGGAATTGTTTTTAGCCATCATGAGAATGTTCAAAATAGTGGTTATCCATGCAAAAAAATGCCATCGCTTGAGTCGGAAGTTTTGGGATTGTCATCTTTTGTTGCAGCAATGATGCAGGATAGGCCATATAGAGCAGCTTTAAACAATAAGGAGATATTAAACAAGATAGACAAGATGAGCGATAAATACCATAATAATGTTATTAAAGCTTTGAAAGAGATTGATTTTGATAAGGTTAAAAAGACAAAAGATGAATATTACGATGCTGTATCAAAGCTATTTTTGTAAGAAAGGAGAATAAGCAATGAGACTTGCAATGATAGGAAGCGGTTATGTTGGTCTTGTAACAGGCGCCTGTTTCTCTGAGATGGGCAATAATGTTATCTGTGTCGATATCGATAAGGATAAGATAGAAAAGCTTAAAAAGGGCATAGTGCCTATATTTGAACCCGGCCTTGATAAGATGATAAAGAGAAATTTACAAAAGGGTAATATAGAATTTACAACGGATTTAAAGTATGCAGTTCAGAATAGCGATATTGTGTTTATAGCCGTTGGGACGCCGCAGTCTGAAGATGGAAGTGCAGATTTGAACCATGTTTTAAAAGCAGCTGAAAGTATCGGCGAATTTATGGATCATGAGATGATAGTTGTTGATAAGTCAACCGTTCCCGTCGGCACGGCAGATAAAGTAAGGGAAGTGATAAGTAAAAAGCTAAAAGAGAGATATGGCGATAATATTCCGTTTGCCTTTGATGTTGTCTCAAATCCAGAATTTTTAAAGGAAGGTGATGCTATAGCCGATTTTATGAAGCCCGATAGGGTTGTTGTTGGTGCCGATAACGAAAAATCGATGAAGATAATGAAGGAGTTATACAGACCGTTTACGCTAAACCATGAGAGATTTATAGCGATGGATGTTAGAAGTGCAGAACTTACCAAATATGCCGCAAATGCCATGCTTGCAACGAAGATTTCCTTTATTAACGAGATTTCAAGGATTGCAGAAGCCTTAGGCGCAGACATAAACAAAGTCAGGATAGGTATAGGAAGCGACAGAAGGATAGGGTATCACTTTATCTATCCGGGTGTTGGATATGGTGGAAGCTGTTTTCCAAAGGATGTTAGGGCGCTTGAGAAGATGGCATTAGACGCACAGATAGAACCTATGATTATAAAGGCTGTGCAGAAGGTAAACGCAACGCAGAGATACTATTTTATAAACAAGATTCTGAATAGATTTGGTGATAATTTAGAAGGAAGAACCTTTGCCGTGTGGGGACTTGCATTCAAACCGCAGACAGACGATATGAGAGAAGCACCATCGATTACCATTATAAATGAATTGACCAAAAAGGGTGCTGTAATTAAGGCTTACGATCCAGAAGCGATGGAGAATGCCAAGAATTTTTGGCTAAAGGATAACGATAAGGTTGAATATTTCGATAATAAATACGATACGCTAAACAATTCTGATGCGATGATTCTGATAACAGAATGGAAGGAATTTAGAAGCCCTGACTTTTACGAGATGAAGAAAAGGCTTAAAAATCCAATCATATTTGACGGCAGGAATCAGTATAACAAGGATTTACTAAAAGAGCTTGGTTTTGAATATTATCAGGTGGGCGTCAAAGCGTAAGCCTGCCTTTTTAGTTCTTTTATCTTTTTTGTTGAAAAGCCCATACGAAGCAGGAATTCATCATCGGTAAGGAGGAAATCCTGAACAAGCACTATGCCGTTGTCTAATAGTTTTTTAAGCAGACTTATCCTTATGCCTATTAAAACTGTGATTGGATAAAGCTTTTTTGTTTCTATCATCTTCTCCAGTCCATTATCTTCTGGGTATCGCCAGCTTATAACTTTAAAATTATAGCAGTGTGCAAACCGCTTTGCGTCAACCGTCAAGCGTGTATTTGTTACAAGCCAGCCTTCAAACCTTTTCTTTTTGTATTTTGACTTAAGTGCATCTTCAAGGTCCCTAAAGCGAGATAGAACATACATAGCCACTTTTGCATCGCTTGACCTTGTTGATGTTGAATGATACTTGCATTCCACTGATACGACTGTGTCTTTTTTGAATGCCAATACATCTATTTCGTGATTTATGCAAAAGCCTTTCTCTATCATATTTGTTTTTGTTTTATAGTTGTATGCCTGCATAACCTTTGCAAAGAACTTCTCAAACGGATAACCAGAAGGCCCAAGTCGCATCATTGCCTTCTTTAAAGAGTAGCGCATGGCGTATGTATGTTCCATGCGCTTTAGAAGTTCCTTTGCAAGCCTGTATATCTTTCTTGTGGGTGTTAAGTCTTTGATATTATTCTCAATTATGTTGGCTATTTCAAGGGCTTCATCGGTCGATGCTCCAACCCTGATAAGAGAATTTATCAGCTTTTCTGGTTTGAACTCTTCAACTTCACCGTTTGATTTGATGACTCTCATTTTTCAGCATTCTCCCAGATGAAGCCGATTCTTAGGCCACCCCAATGTTTGCCTTCAAAGTATATAGGTGTTGATATATCGTTCATAACGACGCCTGTATCTCTCATGTATGTCTGAAGCAGGACAGGTTGTGTGTTTCTTGCTGCTGCAAGGCCTGTTGGGTCGTCAAATATTCTCATTGAACGGTTGCCGACTAAATCTTTTTCGTAATCTCCAGTTAATGGTTTGTCGTATATCGAATTGTGAGCTGGAAGATAACCATTATTATCCACAAGCACGACAAACTTAAAGTTTGGATCCATGCTTAGATATTTATCTTCTATAGGTTGCACATACTTCTTGCAGAAGTCCGTAAAGCGTGTTTTGTATTTCTGTGGATTGGTGTTTGGTATAGGTATGTAGTTTCTATCCCAAAGGTCAGAAGAAGAGATGATGCCGTTTTTGACGGATGTATGGAATAGATCTTCAATCTCGTTTTTAGCCTGCAGTAAGATGTTATAAACTGTATCTATGTAAGAGCCAGTCTTAAATTTAACCATAAAGGTAAACAGGTCTTCGGCTGTTTTTGATATGGTAAATGTATCGTCTTTTATCTTTTCGATTCTATCGGCTGATTTTGCCACATCTTCTGCCATGCTTTCTACTCTTTCTGCTATAGCATCAACGGCTGATGATTGCTCTTCTGCAGCAGCCGCCACATCTTCTATCATTTTACTTGCTTCTTTTACGCCTTCTGCTATCTCTATAAGAGAATCTGAAGTGATTTTTATTAGTTCTTTACCTTCTTCTACAGTGTTTATTAATGTTAATGTTGCTTCGATTGTTCTTTGGGTCTCTGATTGGGTCTTTGATACAATTTGTCTTATCTGTTCGGTTGACTGTGCAGTTTTATCTGCCAATTTTCTTATCTCGTCAGCAACAACGGCAAAACCGCGACCTGCTTCTCCAGCACGTGCTGCTTCTATTGCAGCATTTAGCGATAAAAGTGCCGTCTGATCGGTTATCTCATTAATTACCTCAACAATCTTTCCTATCTCTTCTGAAGATGATCCTAACTCTTTCATCATATCAGCATTTTTCTGTGTCTCTTTGGCTATATCTTCTATCTTGTTTATAGCAAGCGTTGCTTTGTTTGAACCGTCTGTTGCAAGTTCATTAACCTTATGCATAAAGTCTGAAGTATTCATTATGTTGTGAGAGACACTGTTTAGCGAATCTTTTATCTCGTCCATTGTCGTTCTTATCTCTTCCATACCTTCTGCTTCTTTTTTTACATTCTCAGAGATCTTTTTGGCGTTAAAGCTTACCTTTGCAGCCTGCGTTGCAACCTTGTTTGAGATTTTAAGTGTCTTTTTTAAAGCATCTTGAACATTTGCTATGAATGTGTTGGCTATATTTAGAAAGCCTATCTCTTTTGGTGCTTTTGGTAATCTATCTGTTAGATCATAGGTTGAACAAAGTCTGGTGGAGCAGAAAATATTTATATCTTTTATCGGTTTTACAAATGTTTTGTAATAGTAAGTTAAAAATATCGCAAAGAATGTTATCGATAGCACCACAAAAGCGACAAAGAATACCGACTTTGCGAACAGATATATAAGTATCATTAATATAAAATAGATGCCAAAAATCGCGCTGCTTACACCGATAACACTCATTTTAAGCCCCCTTAAATTTTATTTTTCATATTATTTATTACTTTTCTGTTTTTTTGTCAAATTATATTTTAACATAAAGCGGTAGTTTATAGTTTTAAAGAAGGGTTAAAATTTTATAGAAATATTGGCATGATAATATCTTGACTTATTTGTGGATTATGGTAATAAATAATCGGGCAAAAATGATGAAAATAAAAGATTTGGGTGAAAGGAGGCTCAAGTGCACTTTTTAGTATTTATTAAGCAGGTGCCTGATGCTGCCCAGGTTAGGGTTGATTATGAGACTGGAACATTAATAAGGGAAGGTGTTCCAGCCATTATCAATCCCTACGACAAACATGCTATAGAAGCAGCAGTAAGGCTAAAGAATCAGTTTGGTGGTAAGGTTTCCGTTATTTGTATGGGACCGCCTATGGCCGAAGATGCTTTAAAAGAAGCTATGGCTATGGGTGCTGATAACGCTTATCTGTTAAGTGATAGGGTATTTGCCGGCTCGGATACGCTTGCTACAAGCTATGCTTTATGGGCTGGTGCTCAGAAGATTATCCAGGAAGAAGGTCCGGTTGACATCTTCTTTGCTGGTAAACAGGCAATCGACGGTGATACGGCTCAGACTGGACCTGGAATTGCAACGAGATTTGATATTCCGTTGATAACTTATGTTGTTGATATTAAGAAGGTTGACCCAGAGAAGAAGACTATTCAGGTTGTAAGACTTGTTGAGAGTGGACAGGAGACTGTTGAATCTCCATTGCCATGTTTCTTAACAGTTGAAGAAGAGCTTAACACTTTAAGTTATGCACCCTTACCTTATTTAATTAGGGCTGCTAAGACTCCTATTAAAGTATTGAATTCTAAGAATACTGAAATTGACGCTTCTCAATGTGGTTTGAAGAACTCTCCAACGAAGGTTAAAAAGGCTTTTACGCCGCCTAAGAGAGAAAGAGGGGAAATGATTGAAGGGGATTCCTTAGATGCTATCTTGAACACACTTTATGAAAAAATCGAGCCCGTTCTTAAAACAATGGGCAAAGTAAAATAAGGTGAGGTTGGAAAATGATTAAACAGGATATTACGAAGTATAAACATATATGGGTTTTTATTGAGCATGAGAATGGCAAGATTGAAAGGGTTTCATTTGAGCTTTTGACAAAGGCAAGAGAACTTGCAAAGGATTTAGGTTGCGAAGTTCACGCATTTACAGTTGGCGATAAGGTTGAGCAGTTCAAGGATGAAGTTTTTAAATACGGCGCAAAGAAGTTCTTCATAATTGAAGACCCAATATTGAAAGATTACATCACCGAGCCGTGGAGAGATGCTATCGTTTACATGATAGAGAAGCATAAACCAGAAATAGTGCTTATCGGTGCAACAACTTTGGGAAGGGACTTGGCAGGAACGATAGCAACAAAATTGATGACTGGTCTTACGGCTGACACTACGGCTCTTGATATCGATCCAAAGACGAAAAATCTATTGATGACAAGGCCTACATTCGGCGGTAACTTGATGGCAACTATCTTCTGTCCAGATAATAGACCGCAGATGTCCACATCAAGACCAGGCGTTTATAAAGCAATCGAAGAGCCTGTAAAAGGCGAAGTTATAAAGGAAAAGTATAATTTTGATAAAAGCAAGTACACTAAGAAAATTATAGAAAAGATCATAGAAGAAGGCGAAAAGATAAATCTTGGATTCTATGATGTTATAGTGGCTGGCGGTTTTGGTATGGGCAGCAAGGAAAACTTCAAATATTTGCAGGAGCTTGCCGATCTACTGGGTGGAACATGGGCTGCAAGTAGAAAAGCTGTTCAGGCTGGTTGGGCTCCACAGACAAGGCAGGTTGGCCAAACCGGTCAGACAGTCCATCCTAAAATTTACATAGCCTGCGGAATCTCGGGTGCTATCCAGCATGTAGCTGGAATGAAATCATCAGAAATTATAATAGCTATTAATAAAGACCCAGATGCTCCGATTTTCGAAATAGCTACATACGGAATTGTTGGAGATGTAATGGAAGTTCTTCCTAAGATGATTCAAATGTTTAAGGAAAAATTAGGAAAGGCTTAAAAAGGAGAGCGAAATGAGAAAAAAGGATTTTGATGTAATAGTTGTGGGAGCTGGTCCTGCAGGATTGGCTGCAGGTTATGTTTTAGCTAAGGCTGGTGTTGATGTTATCATCATAGAGAGAGGAAAATTCCCAGGCTCCAAAAATGTAATGGGCGGTATTTTCTACAGGGAGCCTATGGATGATCTGATTCCAGACTTTTACAAAGAAGCTCCATTGGAAAGACACATTGTAGAGCAGAGAATGTGGCTAATGGATGATACTTCTCACTTCAGTTTTGGTATTAAAACTCAGAAACACAATGTTGAGCCTTACAACTGTTTTAGCGTATTTAGAGCTCACTTTGATAAGTGGTTTGCAAAGAAGGTTGTTGAAGCTGGAGCTTTATTGATTAACGAGACAGTAGTAACAGAGCCTATAGTTGAAGACGGTAAAGTTGTTGGAGTAAGAACAGATAGGCCACAGGGTGATCTGTATGCAGATGTTGTTATAGCGGCTGACGGTGTTCAGTCTTTCTTGGCTAAATCCTTGGGTTTGAGAGATAAGATTACACCTGAAAAGGTTGCTGTAGGTGTTAAAGAGGTAATAGGATTAAGCGAAGATCAGATAAATGATAGATTTGGCGTAAAAGATGCATCCGAAGGTGTAACTATAGAGATTACAGGTCCATTCCTTAAAGGAATGGAAGGAATGGCTTGGATTTACACAAACAAAACATCTGTTTCTATAGGTGTGGGCGTTATAGTTAAAGATATAATGGAGCATCACAAGAATCCTAATGACTTATTGGAAGAGATAAAAGCTCATCCATCTATTGCTCCATTGATTGAAGGTGGTGATACAAAAGAGTATTTGGCTCATTTGATCCCAGAAGGTGGATATAATTCAATACCAAAGATGTACACAGATGGATTTATGGTTGCAGGCGATGCTGCAATGCTTGTTGATAGTGTCCACAGAGAAGGTTCTAACCTTGCTATAGAAAGCGGTAAACTTGCAGCAAGAACATATCTCGAAGCAAGACAGGCTGGTGATTTTTCAGAAAGAATGCTTTCAAGATATCAAGAGAAATTAGAAGAGTCTTTTGTTTTGAAAGATTTGAAACATTACAGGAATTTACCAGAGTTGCTTGAAGAGAAGAGATATCTCTTGACAGATTATCCACAGTTTATAATTGATGCAATGGTAGAGCTTTACACCGTTGATGGTACTCCAAAGCCAGAGAAGTTTAGAAAACTAAAAGAAGAACTCAAGAGTAGATTTGGCTATGTCAATCTGGCTAAGGATATATTCACTATTTGGAGGAAGATGAGATGAAGAAATTAAGAATAGAAGATAAGCTTTATCTTATAGGCTATAATGTTGATCATGAGTACAGCCATCTTGGTGTAAGTGATCCTGAAGTGTGCAAAACTTGCGAGAAGAAGCAGTGCACATATGTTTGTCCTGCTGTTGTTTACACATGGGATGAAAAAGAGCAGAAGATAAACATCAACTATGATGCTTGTGTTGAGTGCGGCACATGTAGAATAGCTTGCGATTACATAACTTGGAAGTACCCAAGAGGTGGCTTTGGAGTCGCATATAAATTCGGTTAAAATCTATCCTTTTTAAAAAAGGAAAATCAATGCCCTCATCTCTAATTTAGGGATGGGGGCATTTTTGTTTAAAGAAGGTGTTGCTATGATTACTAAACTTATTGTGGGTGAACTTCAAACAAACTGTTATCTGTTTTTTGACGATGAGACAAGAGAGACTTTAATAATCGATCCCGGAGATGAGCCTGAACGCATCGTCGATGAGATAGAAAAATACAGACTTATTCCCATTATGATAATAAATACCCACTATCATTTTGACCATATTGGTGGTAATGCATTTTTGAAGGAACGATACGATATACCGATAGCCGTAGGAGATCTTGACGCTGATCTCTTAGAAAATTCTCATCAGGATGCTTTTAATTTCTTTGGTAAAAGGCAAGATCCTTCTCCAGAAGCCGATATACTCCTTTCTGAAGATAGAAGTGTGAAGGTTGGCAGGTTTATATTTGAAGTTATAGAGACACCAGGACACACGCCGGGTTCTATCTCCCTTTATCAGGCAGAAGAAGGTATTTTATTTAGCGGAGATACTCTATTTTACGAATCTGTTGGCAGGTGGGACCTTGTTGGTGGTGATGAGTTTGATTTAATAAGAAGTGTTGGTAAGCTTTTGAAGTTGCCAGAAGAGACTGTAGTTTACCCTGGACACGGAAAAGAGACAACAATAAAACACGAGCGTGAATCAAACCCATTTGTTGAATTGGCACTTATAAAATAAATAAAAAACCCGTCTGCCTTTTTCCAAGACAGACGGGCTGATTTTGTTCTGTGGGGTTTTAATACATTCCAGCTCCACCAGCTGCACCAGCCATTGCTCTATCTTCTTTCTCTCTCTCCTTTGGATCGTCGGTGATGAGAGTCTCTGTTGTAAGCATTAATCCTGCAACACTTGCAGCGTTCTGAATTGCCGTTCTTTCAACCTTTGTTGGGTCAATGATACCCTTTTCAAACATGTTTACAAAGTCGCCATTTCTTGCGTCGAATCCGTAGGATAGATCGCTGTTTTCTCTAATCTTATTGATTATAATTGAGCCTTCGAATCCAGCGTTGCTGGATATTACTTTTGCAGGCTCTTCAAGAACCTTTCTTATTATCTTTATACCGATATCCTGATCATCGTTTTCACCTTTTAGATTATCCAAAGCAGACTGACATCTCAGCAGTGCAACACCACCACCTGGGACTATACCTTCTTCAACTGCAGCCTTCGTTGCGTTCAGTGCGTCTTCAACCCTTGCTTTCTTTTCTTTCATCTCTGTCTCTGTTGCAGCACCTACTTTGATGATTGCAACACCGCCTGCTAATTTTGCCATTCTCTCTCTTAGTTTTTCCTTGTCGTATTCGCTTGTGGACTGCTCAATCTGGGCTTCAATCTGTTTAATTCTTGCCTGTATCTCTTCTTTGGAGCCCATACCGTCAACGATTGTTGTATTCTCTTTGTCAACGATTATCTTCTTTGCTCTACCGAGAACATCCAAATCAACCGTATCAAACTTCATGCCCATCTCTTCGCTGATTACCTGACCGCCTGTTAAGATAGCAATGTCTCTTAACATCTCTTTTCTTCTGTCGCCAAATCCTGGTGCCTTAACTGCGCAGCACTGCAGTGTTCCTCTTAGCTTGTTGACAACAAGTGTTGCCAAAGCTTCGCCTTCAACTTCTTCGGCTATTACAAGGAATGGTCTGCCAGTCTTTGCTATCTTTTCAACAAGTGGCAAGAATTCCTGCATGGAACTTACTTTCTTATCTGTGATTACGATGAATGCATCTTCAAGTTCAGCAACCATCTTCTCAGTGTTTGTTACGAAGTATGGAGAGAGATATCCTCTGTCGAATCTCATACCTTCAACAAGCTCGAGTGTCGTCTCTGTGCCTTTTGCTTCTTCAACTGTGATTACACCGTTCTTTCCAACCTTATCCATTGCTTCGGCGATTATTTCGCCAATCTCTTTATCGTTGTTTGCAGAGATTGTTCCAACTTCGGCTATCTGTTTCTTCTCTGTTACCTCTTTGGATATCTTCTTTAACTCTTCAACAACCTTCTCAACAGCCTTATCGATACCTCTCTTTATCTCGATTGGGTTTGCACCAGCTGTTACATTTCTTAAACCTTCTCTGAAGATTGCCCTTGCTAAAACAGTTGCCGTTGTTGTTCCATCACCAGCAACATCGCTTGTTTTGGAAGCAACTTCCTTTACAAGCTGAGCACCCATATTCTCATAAGGGTCTTTGAGTTCTATCTCCCTTGCAACAGTTACACCGTCCTTTGTGATTGTTGGGCTGCCAAACCTTCTGTCGATTACTACATTTCTTCCTCTTGGGCCCATCGTTACGGCAACTGCGTCAGCAAGCTTATTTACACCTCTCATTATTGCTTCTCTTGCGCTATCACCAAACTCCAAAATCTTTGCTGTCATCGTCTATCACCCCCTTCTTCTTAATTTTTTAATCAACAATTTTTGCTAAGACTTCGTCTTCTTTGAGTATTACATACTTTTTGTCTTCAAGCTTAATCTCGTTGCCTGCATACTTTTCAAATACAACCCTGTCGCCTTCCTTTATGCTCTCAACATCATCACCTACAGCGATAACCTTACCCTGCTGTGGTTTCTCCTTTGCTGTGTCTGGAATGATGATGCCAGATTCTGTTTTCTGCTCTAACTCTTCAGGCTCAACTATCAATCTGTCCATCAGTGGTTTAAGAGTCATCTTCTCACCTCCTTCAATTTTTTGTTAGCACTCATCTCACTCGAGTGCTAACAATATACCTTTTTTTAAAAATTTCAAGTCTAAATATTGTAAAATATACCAAAATAAATCGTTATAAATAAAAATATGCAGAAATAATGCACTAAATCGTTTAGAATTCTTTTCTTAAGATTAAAAAATTTGACTTTGATCGAGCTTTGTGGTAGAAGTTTGCTTGCGATTTTAAGAAAAGTTAAGGAGGTAAAAGTGGCTAATCACAAGTCTGCTGCAAAAAGGGCAAGGCAGAACAAAAAGAGATACATGAGAAATAAAGCCTACAGAACAAGGCTTAAGAATGTATTAAAAAAGGCAAGACTTATAATAGAACAAGAAAACGATAGAGAAACCGTTGAAAAACACCTTAGAGAAGCAGAAAGGGCTATAAGGAAGATTTACAGCAAGGGTGTTATAAAAGAGAATAAGGCTTCAAGATTAATCTCAAGATTATATCAAAAGGCACATAAAAAGTTCGCTCAAGCAGAAGCATCATAATTTAGAATAAAAGGGCGGTTTTACCGCCTTTGCTCTCCTATTTTTTAGGTTTTTCATTGTTTATTTTTGTGGTTGATATAATTAAATAAGCATTACCCCGCCGATGTTTCTGCCACAGGTTTTGTC
>CAYTZD010000039.1:0-15268 GCA_964442345.1 uncultured Hippea sp.
AGGGAAGGTGGTAGAACAGTTGGTGCTGGTGTTATAACGGAGATATTGGAGTAAGAGGGTGATAACCATGGGGCAGAAGATAAGACTCAAGCTTAAGTCATTTGAGAGCGACCTCCTTGATAGCTCGGTTAAAGATATAATAGAGACTGTGAAAAAGACTGGTGCAAGGGTAAAGGGTCCTATACCTTTACCCACCAAGATTTCAAGATATACTGTTTTAAGGTCTCCGCATGTAAACAAGAAGTCAAGAGAGCAGTTTGAAATCAGGACACACAAAAGGCTGCTGGATATTGTCGATGCAAGCCAGCAGACTGTTGATGCATTGATGAAAATAGATTTGCCAGCGGGAGTTGATATAGAAGTTAAACTGCAGTAGGATTGTATCCAATGGAAATAAGAACCCCCTTTTTTCAAGGGTGGGGTTCCTCTGTTTCTTTATGAATAAATTTGAAGGATGGGAGTGATAGATGTTGGGTTTGATTGCTAAAAAGTTAGGGATGACTCAGCTTTATGTTGATGGTAAAGCAGTTCCCGTTACCGTTCTTGAAGCTCAAGACGGCGTTATAACCCAGATAAAGACAAAGGAGAAAGACGGTTATAACGCTATTGTTGTTGGTTTTATAGACACAAAAGAGACAAGGTTAAACAAACCTATGTTGGGTGTATTTAAGAAGGTTGGTGTGCCACCTAAGAAGATGCTTAAGGAATTCAGGGTTGAGAATCCAACCGACTATGAAGTAAAAGCCCAGATTAAGGTTGACATCTTCCAGAAGGGTGATGTTGTTGATGTTATCGGTAAAACAAAAGGTAGAGGATTTAGCGGCGTAATGAAGAGACACAACTTTGCCGGTGGTCCTGATGGCCACGGTTCTATGTTTAATAGAAGACCTGGTTCTATCGGTAATTGTGAGCTTCCCGGAAGGGTTGTTAAAGGTAAAAAGATGCCAGGGCATTATGGAGATGAAAGGGTAACGATTAAGAACCTTGAGATTATGTATGTCGATCCTGAAAAGAACTTGATAGCAGTTAAGGGTGCAGTTCCTGGTTCTAAAGGCAGCTATGTCAATATTATAAAGAAGGGGAACTAAGAGATGAAAGTAAAGATTTTAAACAGAGAAAATCAGGTTGTTGGCGATATTGAAATTAATGTTGAACCTAAGGATGTAAAGGATAAAGGTGTCCTGTTTAATAGGATTGTCAGGGCAATGTTGATGAATGCAAGGCAGGGCACTGTAAGCACCAAGACAAGAGGAGAAGTATCAGGCGGCGGTAAAAAGCCGTGGAGACAGAAGGGTACAGGTAGAGCAAGGGCAGGCTCAATTAGGTCGCCACTGTGGGTTGGTGGTGGAGTTATATTTGGGCCTAAGCCAAGGGACTATGAACTTAAAATGAATAAGAAAGAAAAGAAAGTAGCATTCAAAGAAGCATTAGCCCAAAGGATTCAAAACGACCAGGTTATTGTTTTGGATGAGCTCAATTTTGAGAAGCCAAAAACAAAAGATGCCTATGAGCTTGTTAAGAAGCTGAATTTAAGAAAGGCTCTGTTTGTGCTTGAGAAGGGTATGGAGAATGCTTATCTCTCTTTGCGTAACATAGAAGGTGTGGAAGTAAGGAATATAGATGCATTGAACACCTATGATGTTTTGCGTTTTCAAAATATTGTTATGCCCAAATCGGTGGTTGAAAAATTGAACAGGAGAATCGCCAATGGATAAGTGGAGTATTTTGAAAGAAAGGGTGATTTCAGAGAAGGCTTTTATAGCCCAAGAAGACGGTAAATATGTGTTTGTTGTGGATAAGAAGGCAAATAAACCAGAGATAAAAAAGGCTATAGAAGAGCTATTTGATGTTGAAGTTGAGAAGGTAAATATCATAAATGTAAAGGGAAAGACAAAAGTATTCAGAGGGATAAAGGGCAAAAGGCCTTCCTATAAGAAGGCTATTGTTACACTTAAAGAAGGTCAGACATTGAAGGAACTTTAAGAAAGAGGTTTAAGCTATGGGTATCAAGGTTTACAAGCCAGTAACAAATGGTTTGAGATTTGCAAGCGTTTCTGACTTTAGTGAAATAACCAAGAAGAAACCCGAGAAGTCTTTGATAAAGGTTTTGAAGTATCATGCAGGCAGGGATAATTCAGGACATGTAAGCGTAAGAGGCAGAGGCGGCAGGGTTAAAAGATTTTACAGAATTATAGATTTCAAAAGGGATAAAAGAGGAATACCAGCTGTTGTAAAGGCAATAGAATACGATCCAAACAGGAGCGCAAGAATAGCACTTCTTGCTTACAGAGATGGAGAAAAGAGATATATCATCGCACCTGTTGGGTTGAAGGTTGGTGATGTTGTTGAAGCAGGAGATAATGTTGAGATAAAGGTTGGTAACGCCTTGCCTATTAAAAATATACCTGTCGGAACCGTTGTTCATAATATAGAGTTAAAACCTAAGGGTGGTGCTCAGCTTGCAAGAAGTGCAGGTGCTATGGCTCAAATCATGGCAAAAGAAGGCAAGTATGCTCACATAAGATTGCCAAGTGGTGAGATGAGACTGATTCATGTTGAGTGTTATGCAACAATTGGTCAGGTTGGCAACACTGACCATAACAATATCAACTGGGGTAAAGCAGGTAGAATGAGACACAGAGGCTTCAGGCCACAGGTTAGAGGTGTTGCCATGAACCCAATCGACCACCCACATGGTGGTGGTGAAGGTAAGACAGGAACGGGTGGTACACCTGTTACACCATGGGGTGTTCCAACGAAAGGTTATAAGACAAGAAAGAACAAGAGAACAGATAAGTTTATCGTAACCAGAAGAAAGAAGAAATAGGAGGCACTGATTTATGCCGAGAAGTTTAAAAAAAGGGCCATTTGTTGACGAGAAGCTCTTAAAAAAAGTCGAGAAGATGAGAGCTTCCGGTAAAAAAACTATGATAAAGACATGGTCAAGAAGAAGTACGATTATACCTGAGTTTGTTGGATTTACATTTGCCGTTCACAACGGTAAGAAGTTTATACCTGTGTATGTTACAGAGAATATGGTTGGATACAAGTTGGGCGAGTTTGCACCAACAAGGACATTCAAGGGACACAAAGGCGTAGTTCAAAAGAAAATAGGTAAGTAAGGGTTGGTGAGATATGGAAGCAAGAGCATTTTTAAGGAGCGCAAAGATATCTCCTATAAAGGTTAGAGAAGTTATAGGATTGATTAAGGGTAAAAGCGTTGATGAAGCACTTGTTTTGCTTAAGTATTCAAAGAGAAAAGCAGCCTTTATATTGAAAAAATTGCTTGAGTCGGCTGTTGCCAACGCTTTGGAGCAGGGTATGGATATAGATGGTTTTAGGGTGATAAATGTAACGGCTGATGACGGCATCAGAATGAAGAGATACAGAGCAAGGGCTATGGGTAGGGCTGGAAGAATCATTAAACGCACAAGCAATATTACCGTGATTATCGGCAAATAGGAGGTGGGTTTTGGGTCAAAAGGTAAACCCTATTGGTTTAAGGCTTGGTATAACAAAAACTTGGACTTCAAGATGGTATGCTGAAAGGGATTTTAAAGATAAGTTTTTGGAAGACCAGAAGATTAAAAGGGCTATAAAGAAGAAGGTATATTATGCTGGTATCTCAAAGATTGAGATAGAGAGAAAAAGAAACAAGATGACGGTTAATATATATGCAGCTATGCCGGGTATCATTATCGGAAGAAAAGGTGCAGAAGTTGAAAAGCTTAAAGAGTTCGTCAAAAGCATGACTGATGCTCAGGTTACGATAAATGTTAAAGATGTACCTGCTCCAGAGAAGGATGCTCAGCTTATCGCTGAGAATATAGCCCTTCAGATAGAAAAAAGGATGCCTTACAGAAGAGTAATGAAAAGGGCTGCTTATTTGGCACTGAAAAAGGGTGCTAAAGGTATAAAGATACAGCTTGCAGGAAAACTTGGTGGAGCCGAAATGGCAAGAACCGAGTGGATTAAGGAAGGCAGAATTCCTTTGAGTACTTTAAGAGCCGACATCGATTATGGATTTGCAGAAGCTTTAACTCAGGCTGGCGTTATAGGTGTAAAAGTCTGGGTGTTTAATGGAATGGTATCACCATAAGTAAGGAAAGGTGGAGTTGAGCTATGTTAATGCCAAAGAGAACAAAGTATAGAAAATATCAGAGAAACAGAAACGGCGTAAGGGGAATGGCCAAAAGAGGAACCAAACTTGCTTTTGGTGATTTTGGTCTAAAAGCCGTTGGTAGGGGAGAAGTAACCAACAGACAGATTGAAGCTGCAAGGATTGCCATAAACAGGGTTTTGAAGCATCAGGGCAAGATTTGGATTAGGATTTTCCCTGATTTTCCTTTAACAAAAAAGCCTGCTGAAACAAGAATGGGTAAAGGTAAAGGTTCCATAGAGAAGTGGGTTGCCATTGTAAAACCGGGAAGAATTCTTTACGAGATCGGTGGTGTATCCGAAGAGTTAGCCGTAAAGGCTTTTAAGCTTGCAGCACAGAAGTTTAACATAGAAATGAAAATCGTCAAACGGAGTGAGTGGCAATGAGAGCATCTGAACTAAGAGAGAAGAGTTTGAAAGAGCTAATTGAAGAAGAGAGAAAACTTAGAGAAGAGATTTTTAAGCTCAACATGAGAAAAGGGCTTGAACAGATGGATAATCCGCATAAAATTAGAAACCTGCGTAAGGACTTGGCACGGGTTCTTACTGTTAAAAACGAGAAACTCAAGAAGGGTGAGCAGGTATGAGTAAGTTAGTAAAGGAAGGTATCGTTGTCAGCGATAAAATGGATAAAACCATTGTTGTTGAAGTCGAGACACTTGTGGAGCATCCCAAGTTTCACAAGTATATAAAAAGAAAGAAGAAGTTTAAGGTTCACGACGAGAGAAATGAGGCTAAAAAGGGCGATAGGGTCAAGTTTATAGAGTGCAGACCTATCTCCAAAGATAAACACTTTAGGTTACTGGAAATCACCGAGAAATATGTAGGTTTGGGAGATGAGCGATGATACAGCCATACAGTATGCTTAAGGTTGCTGATAACTCTGGCGCAAAAAGGATAATGTGCATAAAGGTGCTTGGTGGCACAAGAAAGAGATACGCCAGAGTGGGCGATATAATTGTTGCTTCTGTTAAGGAAGCAGACCCAAACGGAAGGGTCAAAAAAGGCGATGTTGTAAAAGCCGTTGTTGTTAGGACAAAGAAGGAGTTTAGGCGTCCTGACGGTACATATATCAAATTTGATGAGAATGCTGCTGTGCTTATAAACAACCAGAAGGAGCCTATAGGCACAAGAATCTTTGGCCCTGTTGTAAGAGAGTTAAGGGCTAAAGAGTTTATGAAAATCATTTCTCTTGCTCCAGAGGTGCTATAATGAAAAGAATAAGGACAAAATTAAAGAAAAACGATAAAGTCAGGGTGATTACCGGTAAGGATAAGGGTAAGGAAGGGACAATTATCTCTTTTGTCCCTAAGAAGGACCGTGTTATTGTTGAAGGTGTCAATATTATAAAGAAGCATGTGAAGGCATCTGCTACAACAAAGGGTGGTATTATAGAGAAAGAGGCACCAATACACATATCAAATGTTATGCTTGTTTGTCCGCATTGCAATAAACCGACTCGCATAGGTATTAAGTTTTTGGATAATGGTGAGAAGGTTAGATATTGCAAAAAATGCGGTGAGACAATCTAAGGGAGGAGAAGTTTAATGTCTGAAGAGAAGTATATTCCGAGACTTAAATCCCTTTACAGGGAAGAGATAATCCCACGCTTGATGAAGGAGTTCTCATATAAGAATGTAATGCAGGTGCCTAAGATAGAAAAGATTGTTCTTAATGTTGGTTTAGCAGAAGGTATGCACGATATAAAACTGCTTGAGTCGGTTCTTGATGAGCTTGCCATAATTACTGGTCAGCGTGGTGTTATAACAAGGGCAAGAAAGTCCATAGCAAACTTTAAGCTTAGAAAGGGTATGCCTATTGGATGCAAGGTTACCCTGCGTGGTGATAGAGCGTATGAGTTTCTCGATAGGTTTATCTCTTTTGCTATTCCAAGAATCAGAGACTTCAGAGGTGTTCCGCTAAAAGGGTTTGATGGAAGAGGGAATTACACGCTTGGTATCACAGAGCAGCTAATATTCCCAGAAATCAATTACGACAAAATCGTCAAGATTCACGGTATGAGCGTTACGATTGTTACAACTGCTGAGACAGACGAAGAAGCAAAGGCTTTACTTGAAGCCTTTGGAATGCCGTTTAGAAAAACAAACTAAGTGTGAAAGAGGAGAGTCTATGGCAAGAAAAGCTTTGATAGAGAAATCAAAAAGACCGCCAAAGTTCAAGGTTAGACAGAGAAACAGGTGCCAGTTGTGTGGAAGGCCAAGGGGATACATAAGAAAATTCGGTATCTGCAGGGTCTGTTTTAGGATGCTTGCAGGTAAAGGTGAAATTCCAGGCGTAAAAAAGGCAAGTTGGTAGGTGGCGTATGAGTAAGAAGGTAGCAGATTGCTTGTCTAAGATAAAGAATGGTCTAAAGGCAAAGCACGATTATGTTGATGTTCACAGCAACAATCTTGTTGAGAATGTTGTTAGAATTTTAAAAGAAGAAGGCTATATATCCGATTATAAAAAGCTTGATAATGTCGGCAATAGGAATATGGTTAGAGTGTTTCTAAAATATGCCGACGAGAACAAGAGAAAACCTGTTATTATGATGATGAAGATGGTCAGCAAACCATCAAGAAGGGTTTATATTTCTGCCGATGAGATAAAGCCTGTTATGAATGGTCTTGGAATCGGCATTATCTCCACTTCAAAGGGTGTTATGACAACCCAGCAGGCTAAGAAGCTGGGTATAGGTGGAGAATACATCTGTGAGGTATTTTAATTAGGAGGTTAAAATGTCAAGGATAGGAAAGACACCTATCCCTATACCTAACGGGGTAGAGATTACAATAAAGCAGGACGAAGTTGTAGCTAAAGGCCCAAAGGGTCAGTTTAGCCAGTATTTTAATCCTGAATATGTTAGTGTCGAAAAAGACGATAAATTTATATATGTTAAAAAGGTAAGTAATGCAAAAAATGCCGATGCTATGCACGGTCTCTATAGAAGTCTTATAAATAACGCTGTTATTGGAGTATCTCAAGGCTTCAGCAAGGTTTTGCAGATAGAAGGTATCGGATATAAAGCTTCTGTCTCTGGCAAGAATCTTGTGTTAAGTGTTGGTTATTCTCATGATGTTAATTACGAGATTCCAGAAGGGATTAAGATAGAAGTTGATAAAAAGGGTGTAGAGATAACTGTATCAGGCATAGATAAGCAACTGGTTGGCCTTGTTGCAAGCCAGATCAGGGCTGTAAGACCGCCAGAGCCTTATAAGGGTAAAGGAATTAGATATAAAGGTGAGCACATTATTAGAAAAATGGGCAAGGCTGCAAGCAAATAGTGGGGGTTAATAAATGGCGACTGTAGACAGGAAGAAGGAAAGATTAAGAAGAAAACTAAGAATTAAATACAAGATAAGAGGAACAGCTGAAAGGCCAAGATTATGCGTCTATAAAAGTTTAAAACATATTTATGCTCAGATTATAGACGATGAGAATGAAAGAACACTTGTTTCTGCATCAACACTCGATATAGATTTGAGGGATAAGGTTAAAGGTTGCAATATAGCTTCAGCTAAGGTTGTTGGTGAGGCTATAGCCAAGAAAGCTTTAGAAAAAGGCATAAAGAAGGTTGTGTTTGACAGGAATGGTTATATCTATCACGGTAAGGTTAAAGCACTTGCAGATAGTGCAAGAGAAGCAGGACTTAAATTTTAGGAGTGGTGCGTATGGTGCAGATGGAGAAAGAGTTTGAAGAGCAGGTTATAACGATAAAAAGGGTTACCAAGGTTGTAAAGGGTGGTAGAAGGTTTAGATTCTCTGCTTTAGTTGCAGTTGGCGATAAAAACGGTAGGGTTGGTTTGGGATTGGGTAAATCCCACGAAGTCCCAGAAGCTATTAAGAAGGCAATAGAAAAAGCCAAGAAGAATATGATTAAAGTGCCGATAACGGAAGATGGCACTATTCCGCATCAGATGGAAGTTAAGAAAGGCGCAGGCAGGGTATTAATAAAACCTGCAAAGCCAGGTACAGGAATTATAGCTGGCAATACTGCACGAGCTATCCTTGAAGTCTGCGGTATCAAAAATATTGTTACGAAATCCATAGGTTCCAATAATGTTCACAATCTATCGCACGCTTTGATTAAAGCTTTGAGTATGTTGAGAAGCAGAGAAGAAATAATGAAAACAAGAGGACTTTAAACGAGGTGGTTGCAATGGCAGATTTGAAGATAACCCTAAAAAGAAGCCTTATAGGTCAAAAACCATCAATAAGGAAAACAGCTATAGCTTTGGGACTAAAAAGGCCGAATAAGTATGTAATTAGAAAGGATTCACCATACATCAGGGGTATGATAAGAAAAATCTCATTTATGGTTGAAGTAGAAGAACTTTAAGAGAGGTGCGAATCATGGAACTTTACGAGCTTCCAAGAATTGTTAAAAACAGAAAAAGAGTCGGAAGAGGCGATTCAAGCGGTTGGGGCACAACAGCAGGTCGAGGAAACAAAGGTGAAAAACAGAGATCTGGTGGTGCAAAGCCTGCATATTTTGAAGGTGGTCAAACACCGCTATATAGAAGACTTCCAAAAAGAGGATTTAAAAATCCTTTTAGGGTAGAATATCAGGTTGTTAATGTTGGAAGACTTAACGAAGTATGCAATGATGGTGATTTGGTAGATATAAATTATATGATAAAGGCTAATTTGATAAAGGGTAATAAGCCTGTTAAGGTACTTGGCGAAGGTGAATTGACAAAGAAAATTACAGTTATTGCAGATGCGTTTTCAAAAAGCGCTATTGAGAAAATAGAAAAAGCCGGTGGAAGTGTAGAGGTATTACAGTGAGGGAAGATTACGCGAATATTTTTAATATTCCCGAACTTAATAGAAGGCTCTTTTTTACGCTTATAATGTTGCTTGTTTTTAGAATTGCTGCACATGTGCCAACACCCGGTGTTAACCCGCATGTGTTGGCTGCTATCTTTGAACAGGCAAAAGGAACCGCTTTGGGCTTATTTAACATGTTCTCCGGTGGAGCTATCAAAAACTTCAGTATTATATCACTTGGTATAATGCCTTATATCTCGGCGGCTATCATAATGGAGTTGCTTGGTGCTGTAAGTCCTGAGCTTGCAGCATTAAAAAAGGAAGGTGAAGCCGGAAGAAGAAAGATAACAGAATATACAAGATACGGAACGGTTGTTATAGCGTTTCTGCAGGGTCTTGGCATAGCTGTAGGGCTTCAATCTATGCATGGCCCAGACGGAGCCAGTGTTGTCGTATGGCACGGTTTGCCTTTTGTTCTGTTTACAGCAATGACTATGACGGCAGGCAGTGTATTTTTGATGTTTGTGGGCGAGCAGATAACAGAAAGAGGTATAGGAAACGGTATATCCCTTATAATCTTTGCTGGTATTGTTGCAAGATTACCTGCAGCATTAGGCAATCTTTTCAGGCTTGTTAGTGCAGGCGAGATGAGTTTTCTCTCTCTGCTTGTTATATTTGCCGTTGCCGTTGCTGTTGTTGCTTTTGTTGTGTTTGTGGAGCTTGCACAAAGAAGAATACCCGTTCAGTATCCACGAAGGATGGTTGGAAGAAGGCTTTATGGTGGTCAGACAAGCTATATACCATTAAAGATTAATGTCTCTGGTGTTATACCGCCTATTTTTGCATCTTCAATTCTTCTGTTTCCGGTCACTATCACAAAAATAATAGATATTCCATTTTTAAAGACGATCTCTGGTTATATAATGCCGGGAAGCTTGATCTATAGCATTATATATATTGGCTTAATTTTCTTCTTTGCTTATTTCTATACAGCTATCGTGTTTAATCCAAAGGATATAGCTGAAAATCTAAAAAAGAATGGCGGTTTTATTCCCGGCATAAGACCAGGCAAATACACTGCAGAGTATTTGGATTGGGTGCTTGATAGACTGACCTTTGGTGGTGCTATCTATCTCTCATTTGTCTGTGTGTTGCCTTGGATTTTGATAAGAAGGTTTAATGTGCCGTTCTATTTTGGCGGTACGGCGCTGCTTATCGTTGTTCAGGTTGCTTTGGATACGATAATGCAGATTCAGGCACATCTGTATATGAGAAATTATGAAGGTTTCTTAAAGAATAGAAGGACAAGATAGGGGGACTGATATGATTCTTATCTTGCTTGGTGCACCTGGTGTTGGTAAAGGCACGCAGGGTGTTCTAATAAGTAAAGAGTATGGAATTCCACAGATCTCAACGGGTGATATATTAAGAAAAGAAGTTAAAGAAGAGACGGAGCTTGGCAAGAAAGCCAAACAGTATATGGATAAAGGCGAACTTGTTCCTGATGATATTATAATAGACATGATGGAGAAGAGAATAAAGGAAGACGATTGCAAGAATGGGTTTATATTGGATGGTTTTCCAAGAACGACTGCTCAGGCTGAAGCGTTTGATGAGATGCTTAAAAAGAACAGCTTAAACCTTGATAAGGTTCTGCTTATAGATGTTCCAGAAGAGGAGATTGTCGAAAGATTGACGGGTAGAAGGGTGTGCCCAAACTGTGGTGCCGTGTATCATATAAAGAACAATCCACCAAAACAGGAAGGCATCTGTGATAAATGTGGCAGCAAGCTAATTCAAAGGGATGATGATACAGAAGAAGTTGTAAGAAATAGGCTTGAAGTGTATAAGAAGTCAACAATGCCGCTTGTTGAGTATTATGAAAAGCAGCAAAAACTTGTTAGAATAGACGGCACAGGAGAGATAGAAGAGATATTTGAAAGGATTAAGAAGGTCTTGGGATGATTGTTCTTAAGAGTAAAGAAGAAATCGAGAAGATGCGAACCGTAAATCAGATGGTAGGTGAAGTTCTTAATATCTTGAAAAATAAGGTAAAACCTGGTATAACCACCGAGTATCTGAATAGGGTCGCAGAGGAAGAAGCCAAAAAAAGGCATGCAAAGTGTGCCTTTAAAGGTTATGCTGGTTTTCCCAAGTCGCTGTGCACTTCAATTAATGAAGAAGTTGTGCATGGGATACCTTCAAAGAAAAGGGTTTTGAAAGAGGGCGATATAGTAAGCCTTGATTTTGGCCTTATATATGATGGATGGTATGGCGATTCAGCAATTACCGTGGCTGTTGGTAAGATAGATGATAAAAAGAAGAAGCTGATGCAGGTTACAAAAGAAGCCCTGTATAGGGGTATTCAGCAGGCTAAGCCGGGCAACTTCCTGTACGATATCTCTGCAGCTATTCAAAATTATGTTGAAAGCTTTGGCTTTAGCGCCGTAAGGGATTATGTTGGTCATGGGATAGGAAGACAGCTTCATGAAGATCCACAAGTGCCAAACTATGTGCCTTCAAAAACTGATAGGGGGCCGTTGCTTAGGGTTGGTATGACCATAGCGATTGAGCCAATGATTAATGCGGGCACTTGGAGAGTTAAGGTTTTGAAAGATGGATGGACTGTTGTTACAGCTGATGGTGAACCGTCGGCGCATTTTGAGCATACGATAGCCATAACAGAAGACGGTCCAGTAATTTTAAGTGAGGTAAACTGAGTTATGGCAAAAGAGAAAAGTATTACTGTTGATGGTGAAGTGGTTGAAGCTTTGCCTAACGCTATGTTTAGAGTGAAACTGTCCAATGGACATGTTGTTTTGGCTCATGTGGCCGGCAAGATGAGAATGCACTTTATAAAGATTTTGCCGGGCGATAAGGTTAAAGTTGAACTGTCTCCTTATAGTATAGAAAGGGGACGAATAGTTTACAGATATAAGTAAAGCGGAGGTTTCCAATGAAGGTTAGACCATCGGTGAAGAAGATGTGTCCGAAATGTAAAATAATTAGAAGAAAAGGTGTTGTAAGGGTTGTATGCGAAAACCCTAAACATAAACAAAGACAGGGATAATGGAGGTTTAAGTGGCTCGTATTGCAGGTGTTGAATTACCAAGGAACAAGAAGATATTTATCGCTTTGACTTACATTTATGGTATTGGTAGAAGTAGGTCAATGGAGATTCTCTCCAAAGCCAATGTTGATCCAGACAAAAGAACGCATGAGTTGACGCCAGAAGAGATCCAGCGCATAAGGAGCGTTGTTGCAGATTACAAGGTTGAAGGTGAATTGAGAAAAGAAGTTGCCATGAACATCAAGGCGTTGATGGATCTTGGCAACTATAGAGGTCTCAGACACAGAAAAGGCTTGCCAGTAAGAGGACAAAGAACCAGAACAAACGCAAGAACAAGAAAAGGTAAGAAGAAAACAGTAGGTAGAAAGTAAAGGAGATGGGCGTAAATGGCTAAGAAGGTAGCTAAGAGAAGAAAAAAGGTAAAAAGGAATGTCGTAAGCGGCATAGCTCATATTCAGGCAACTTTTAATAATACGATTGTTACAATCACCGATCCTGATGGTAATGTGCTCTGCTGGTCTTCGGCTGGAGACAGTGGATTTAAGGGTACAAGAAAGGGTACTCCTTTTGCCGCTCAGCTTGCAGCTGAAAATGCTGCCAAGAAGGCTATGGCTATGGGTATGAAGGAGATTGATGTTAGGGTAAAAGGCCCTGGTCCAGGAAGAGAGACAGCTATAAGAGCATTGGCGAGTGCTGGATTAAGGGTTAAATCCATTAGGGATGTTACACCTATTCCACATAACGGTTGCAGACCACCAAAAAGAAGAAGGGTATAAGGAGAGGATAAAATATGGCAGTATATACTGGACCTGCATGCAGAAGATGCAGAGCTTTGGGTGTAAAGCTCTTCTTGAAAGGTGAAAGATGTTTTACAGATAAGTGTGCCTTTGAGAGAAGGCCGTATCCACCAGGAAAGACTAAAAACACAAGAAGAAAGCTCTCTTCTTATGCATTACACTTAATGGAGAAACAGAAAGCTAAGGCTGTTTACGGCGTTTTAGAGCGCCAATTTAGAAAATATTTTGAAGAAGCAAAAAGGCAAAAGGGTGAGACAGGCGCAAACCTTGTAACACTGCTTGAAAGAAGGTTGGACAATGTTGTATATAGAGCAGGTTTTGCATCTTCAAGAAGAGAAGCAAGAAGGCTTGTCTCTCACGGTCATATAAGGGTAAACGGCAAAAAGGTTGATATACCTTCATATCTCGTTAAGAAGGGTGATGTGATTAGCGTTTCAGATAAGATGAAAAATAAAGAAGAGTTCAAAAACAAATTTGAAGAAAATACAAGAAGGTCGGCTGTATCATGGATAAGCGTTGACCTTGATAAGGCTGAAGCTATCTTTAATGATTATCCAACAAGGGACGATGTACAGCCACCATTCAACGAAAACGCCATAGTTGAGTTGTACTCCAAATAAAAATTAACGAAGGGATGCTAAAATGATGGGCGTTTTTAACTATTTAACTTTACCAAAAGAAGTTAAAATAGAAGAGCATACTCCGACATACGGCAAATTTGCTCTTGAGCCTTTAAACGAAGGTTATGCAACGACCATAGGCAATGCCTTAAGAAGGATTCTGTTATCTTCTATTCCTGGCATAGCTGTTGTTGGTGTCGAGATAGAAGGCGTTGAGAGTGAATTCAGCACGATTGATGGTGTTAAAGAAGATGTGTTAAATATAATTCTCAATCTCAAAAAGGTTAGATTTAGAGCGTTAAACGAAAATTTTGAAGAAGGTGAAGTTTACATATCAAAGGATACTCCAGGAACTGTAACATCAGGAGATATTCAGCTTCCCGGCAATATAGAAGTAGTTGATAGAGATGTGTATATCTGTGAACTAATGGATGATGCGAAGTTTGAAGCTAAAATCTACCTTAAAAAGGGTATTGGGTATAAACAGGCAGATTATGAGATAGTTAATAGGGAGATTGGGTATATTCCTGTGGATGCCTTGTTTTCTCCGATAGTAAAGGTTGCTTATCATACAGAGAAATCAACAATGAAAGATTATTACAACTACGAGCGACTTACGATGGAGATTCATACAGATGGAACTGTATCACCGCAGGAAGCTTTGAAGACGGCAAGCTACATCCTGGGTAACTATGTATCCGTGTTCGCAGGTGATTTCAAACGCATCATAGAAACCCAGCCGCTAAAGAAAAAGGAAGAAGAGCAGATAAACGAGAACCTGCTTAAACCTGTAGAAGAGCTTGAGCTCAATGTAAGGGCTTCTAACTGTCTTGCTGCACACAATATTAAATATATATACGAACTTGTGCAGAAGACAGATCAAGAGCTTTTAAGCACCAAAAACTTTGGAAAACAGTCTTTAAAGGAGATAAAAGATTCGTTAAAACAGCTTGGCCTTGAGCTTGGTATGAAGTTTGAAGATAGACAGCTGGAGAGAATTAAGCAGCTTATTACTGAGAAAGAAGGAGAAGGCGATGAGACATAGAAAGGGATACAAAACATTAAGTATTGATGGCGAAAGAAGGAAGCATCTTTTAAGGAATCTTGCCATATCCTTGATAGAAAACGAAAGAATAACAACAACGGATGCAAAGGCAAAGGAGCTTGTCAGGTTCATAAGTAAACTTATAACCAAAGCCAAGAATGATACATTGGCAAACAGAAGAAGGGTATATGCCAAATTAAACAACAACAAAAAAGCCGTCAGGAAACTGTTTGATGAGATAGCTCCCAGATTTGCATCAAGAAACGGTGGGTATGTAAGAAGAATAAAGTTGGGTTTTAGAAAAGGAGATGCAGCTCCTATATCTATCGTGGAGTTTGTTGAAAAATCCGAAGAGAGCTAATCTCTGATGGATAAAAACGGATTAAAAGGAGTATCTCTGATACTCCTTTTTTTTATTTTGGATTACTTCTCTAAGTCCTACATAGCATCTACTTTGCCTTTGAATTCATCAATAGAAGTTATAAAAGGTTTTTTTAATATTGTTCACATAAGAAATACAGGCATAGCGTTTGGTGTTTTTGCTCATCTACCACAGTCTATAAGGCTTGTGGTGTTGGGTGGTATAAGTGCTGTTGTGTTTGTTGTTGTGCTGTACCTTGTTTTGCGCGGAAAGGATAGGAACTGGCTTTATATCCTGTCTTTAGCCTTCTTAGGTGGCGGTGATCTGGGTAATATGTATGATAGAATTTTTAAGGGCTATGTGGTTGATTTTTTGGATTTTCACATAGGTAATTATCATTATCCAGCCTTCAACTTAGCCGATACATTCATAACGGTTGGTATATTT
>CAYTZD010000040.1:0-15163 GCA_964442345.1 uncultured Hippea sp.
TTTTTATTTTAGATAGCCTTCTAAAGCAGATCTTGCGATATTCGGGTTCTCTTTAAGTCTTCTGATTGAATAAGGCAGCCAATCTTTGCCGAATGGAACATAAACCCTTAACCTGTGGCCATTGTTTAGAATAATACTTCTTAGTTCTTCATCAACGCCAAGTAGCATCTGGAATTCGTATTCGTCTCTTTTTAGGCCGTATTCTCTTATTAGTCTTTCTGCGTGGAATACCAAATATTCGTCGTGTGTAGCTATGCCCACATAAGCCTTCTTTTTGAAGAGTGTCTCAAGACAGTAGATAAAGTTATCTCTAACAATATCTTTCTCTTTGTATGCTATTCTTCTTGGTTCGTCATAAATGCCTTTGCATAGCCTAAAGTTCAATTTTCCATCAGACAGTTTTTCTATATCATCTCTTGTTCTTCTCATATACGCCTGAAGCACAGTTCCTATGTTAAACTCGTCTCTATAGTTTCTGTAAATCTCAAGCGTATCGTCTGTGCATGTTGAATCTTCCATGTCAATTCTGACGAATATTCCAAGCTCTTCTGCCCTTTTGAATATCTTTTCTATGTTGTCAAGACATAGGCTTTTTGAAAGTTTTAGACCCATTTGGGTTAATTTTAGCGATAAATTAGCATCTAATTTGTGGCTGTCTATAGCTTCTAAAACCTTTATGGCTAAGTTTCTGAAGTGTATTGTCTCTTCAATATTAGAAACAAATTCACCTAAAACATCAATAGTTGTCATTACGCCTTGAGCGTTAAGTTGTTTTGTTAGTCTTACTGCATCTTCAAGTTCAGGACCTGCTATGTATCTTTTGGCAAAGATAGCCACCGCTTGCGGTGGCAGTTTATCTATCACTAAGCTTACGCTTTTGTTAAAAAGCGACATTTTACTCCTCCGCCATAAATGGATATTCAAAACTTTCTGGTGCAATGAAGTTTTCCTTAATTGCTCTTGGAGTTACCCATCTTAATAGATTCAAATGGCTTCCTGCTTTATCGTTTGTTCCGCTGCCTCTTGTTCCGCCGAATGGTTGCTGACCTACAACTGCACCTGTGGGTTTGTCGTTTACATAGAAGTTTCCTGCACTGCCTTCGAGAATATCTATGGCTATTCTTGTTGCGTCCCTGTCTTCTGAGAAGATTGCTCCAGTTAATCCATACGGACTTGTCTGGTCGCATAAATGCAATGTTTCTATGTATTTGTCGTCATCGTAAGGATATATCGTTACAACTGGTCCGAATATCTCTTCTTCCATTGTTTTGAAGTGCGGGTTTTCTGTCAAGATGACTGTTGGTTCAACAAACCAACCTTTAGAACTATCGTATCCACCGCCTTTTACAATCTCTGCATCGCTTGCATTTTTTGCATAATCGATATAACTTGTAACTTTCTTGAAGGCTTTTTCATCGATTAAGGCATTCATGAAATTTGTAAAATCTTCTGGTGAGCCCATCTTTATCTTGTCAATCTCTTTGAATAAGTCGTCTTTTATCTCATTCCACATGGACTTTGGTATGTAAACCCTTGAGACGGCAGAACACTTCTGACCTTGATACTCGTAGGCTCCTCTTATGATGGCTGTGATTAGCTTTCTTCTATTTGCTGATTTGTGGACGAATATATAATCCTTACCGCCTGTTTCGCCAACAATTCTTGGATAAGCCTTGTATTTATGGATATTCTCTGCCATCATCTGCCACATTTTGTTAAATGTAGCTACGCTGCCTGTAAAATGGATGCCAGCAAAGTGTTCAGATGCAAACACAAAATGACCAACTTCTTTTCCAATCGCAGGTATGAAGTTAATTACACCGTCTGGAAGACCAGCTTCTTGTAAAATTTTCATGAATATGTACGGTGCATAAACGGAACTTTCTGCAGGTTTCCATAAAACGACATTGCCCATCATTGCAGGTGCAGTTGGCAGGTTTCCTGCAATTGATACAAAGTTAAATGGTGGAACGGCAAAGATAAATCCTTCTAATGGTCTATATTGCATTATGTTCCATGTGCCTTTTGGAGAGTATAATGGTTGCTCTTCGTAAATTTTTTGCATGTAGTAAAGATTAAATCTTAAGAAGTCTATAAGTTCGCAGGCTGAATCTATCTCTGCCTGAAATGCATTTTTACTTAAGGATAGCATTGTTGCAGCGTTTATTAAGTATCTGTATTTTGTGCTTAAAAGTTCTGCTGCTTTTAGGAAGATGGCGGCTCTGTCAACCCAGTCGTACTCTCTCCACTTTTTAGCTGCCTGCATTGCCGCATCTATGGCCATATTTATCTCTTTTTCACCTGCCATATGATAAACACCAAGAACAGACTTTGTGTCGTGTGGCTCGACAATCTTTGCAACATTGCCTGTTTTTATCTCTTCTCCACCAATTATCAAAGGAATCTCAATCTCTTGGGATTTTATCTCTTTGATGGCTTCTTTTAATTTAATTCTTTCTTCTGTTCCCGGTGCATAAGAATAAACCGGCTCATTTGTTGGGATTGGAATTCTTGCTATTGTGTTTCGCATGGGACACCTCCTAAAATTATTTTTATTTTAAAACACTTTCACTATAATGAACATAATCCAAATTTAAGAATAAATCAAGTATTTTTTAAAAGATTTACAAATTTTATAAGAGACCTGTTATGTTTTAGAAATTAAACAAGGGCAAATGTGTAGGAGAGCATAAACATGTCGTTTTCTGTAAGTTCAAGTGTGTTTGTTAAAGAGATATTTAGCAGGTTATTTGTTGGTTTTGCTTCTAAATTTGCTTCTTCTTTAAAGATGCAGCCAAAGTATATGTTCTGTTTTTCGTTTACAAGCAAGAAATCCTTTGCCTGTTTCTCTATGTTTCTTTCTAATTCAAACCTATCCTTTGAAATCATCATATAATCCATCCAGTTGTTGAATTTTAAATCAAACCCATAATCTATACTCATGGGTTTTAAGGTTATAAAGTATATGTCAACGACCAGCGATTTTTCTCTTATGTTGAAAACCTTTTTGATTTGGCCATTTTCGAAGTCCATCTCAAAGACAACAGAAGAAGATAAGCTACTTGCAAAGGGTTCTTCTGTTTCTATGCTGAATTTATCTGCAAATGAAGCCGTGCTTATTAAGGTTATGCCTTTATCTTTTAGCTGCCAGCTTAGGATTTTGCCTGTATTGTCAATATTTATGATAAAATCTACATTTTTCAGAGAGAGATAATTCTCTTTTTCTTCTACTTCTGGATACTCCATAAGTTTAACCTTGCCTTTATTAGAATATCCAAGTTCTTCTCTGACGAACTCTTTGATATTTTATCTAACTCATATAACTCTTCAAGCATTTTCTCTATTTTGTTTTTTCCTATTGTCTCGCATATTTTTTTGTATCTGTCAAAACTTGCCCTGCTGAATGTTTCTGAAAATGTTTTTTTATCCATTGTGCATGCCGAATACGCTTTTATTAGTTCACCTGAAAATAGATGTATAAATAGTGGTGGCGGGAATTGAGAGAGTATCTCGTTTAAGTTTTTGGCTATCCTGTCAAATCTGTTTTTGGATATTGAAGAGATAAGAAAAGTGAAATCAGGTTTTAAAGTGGTGGTTAAACAGTTATTAACATCTTCCTTTGTGATAATAGACCTATCCAAAGTGTACAAAAATAGCAACGATAAAGCGTTATTCATATATGTTGTGTTTTTTATATTTGAAAAGATGCTTAGAAGTGTCTCGACTGCTTCCTTGTTTATCTGTTTTTTCTGTTTTCTTACTGTTCTTGTGATAAATGCTCTTATCTCTTCTTCTTTGGGTGGCTCAAAGGTTACTATATTGTCAAGCTTTTTACATTTGGTCAGGTCGATAATTACGATATTGCTTTTGGGCTTTGGCAGGTTTATTTTCTCTATATCGAATAAAGGCTTGCAGTAAAATAGCTTTTTTTCTCTTTCAAACAGACCTTCTGATAGAAGCTTTGTCTTTAAATCTTCAAGTTCATCTTCGCTTTCAATGAATAACTTTTTTAGCTTTAATCTGCGTTTGTCGGCTATTCTTTTTGCGTATATCTCCTTTAGAAAGTAGTCTTCGCCGCAAAATATGTAGAAATTTTCTATCTGGTTCTTCTCAATCTTTTGCTTTAGATCTCTTTGATTCATAACTTTTTTCCACAAAACTCTTTATAACGGGATGTGGATTTAGTGGTCTTGATTTAAACTCTGGGTGGAATTGGACGCCAATGAAGAATGGATGGTCTTTTAATTCTATTATCTCAACAAACTCTTTGTCTGGACTTTCTCCACTTATGACAAGTCCATGCTTTTTGAAGAGTTCTTTGTAATCGTTATTGAATTCGTATCTGTGTCTGTGTCTTTCGGATATCTTCTTTTTGTTGTAGATTTTATGTGCAAGCGTTGATGGTGCTATTATACATGGGTATGCTCCAAGTCGCATTGTGCCGCCTTTGTCTGTATTTTCGTCTCTTTCTATGATTTGACCATCTTTTTCCCATCTCTTTGCAAGGTGTATGACTTTATGCTCGGCATTTTTGTCAAACTCTTCTGAGCCTGCACCTTTTAATCCTACAACATTTCTTGCAAACTCAACAACGGCTGTTTGCATACCCAAACAGATTCCTAAAAACGGTATTTTGTTTTCTCGAGCATATTGAATAGCCTTTATTTTACCTTCTATGCCTCTTAGTCCAAAACCGCCAGGCACTAAAATACCATCAACATCGCCAAGTAGTTTTTCAGGATCATCTTTTTCTAAATCTTCAGCTTCAATCCATTTTAGGTTTACCTTTATGTTCATTGACGCTCCGGCGTGAACAAATGATTCTATAAGGCTTTTGTATGACTCTTTTAATCCAACATATTTGCCAACAAATGCTATTGAAACAGAGTCTTTTGGTTTCTTTATTGATTCAACCATTTCCTGCCATTGGCTTAAATCTTGCTCTTTTTTTGGTTCTAAACCCAACTTTTTAAGCACAAGCTCATCCAACTTCTCTTTTTTGAATCTAAGCGGAATCTCATAAACTGTATCGACATCAACAGCGTTGATTACAGCTTCTTTTTCTACATTGCAGAACATTGCAATTTTTTCTCTTGCTTCGTGTGTTAGCTTTCTTTCACTTCTGCATACGATTATATCCGGTGAAATTCCTATGGATTGAAGCTCTTTTACGCTATGCTGGGTTGGTTTTGTTTTGAGCTCACCTGCAACCTTTATGTATGGAACAAGCGTTAGATGGATATAAAGGCAGTTGTCTCTGCCAACATCGTATCTCATCTGCCTTATTGCTTCTAAAAACGGTAAACCTTCAATATCTCCGATTGTTCCACCAATCTCAACAATTAAGACATCTTTGTCTTTGCCTGCTTCTTTTATGCGTTTTTTTATCTCATTTGTGATGTGCGGTATAACCTGTACGGTCTTACCTAAATAGTCGCCTTTTCTCTCTTTTGTTATAACGGTGTAATATACCTGTCCTGTTGTGAAGTTGTTTTTCCTGCTTAATGTTAAGCCTGTAAATCTCTCATAATGGCCTAAATCTAAATCTGTCTCTGCGCCATCGTCAAGCACATAAACTTCTCCGTGCTGATATGGGTTCATTGTGCCTGGGTCAACATTTATGTACGGGTCTATTTTGACAAGTGAGATCTTTAATCCATAAGACATAAGAAGCAAGCCCAACGATGCGCTTGTTATGCCTTTTCCAAGCGATGAAACAACGCCGCCAGTTATAAAAATATATTTTTTTGCCATAGAACACCCCTTCACTTAATTTTTCTAATAGGTCAGTATAAGTAAAAGGATTACTTTGGGCAAGAAAAATTAAGCAAGCAGGGTTTAACCCTGCCTATTATCTGGATGTTAAAATCTGGAAGTCTTCCATTAAGGATTGTAAGTCTTCTTCGTGTTCAACTTCGTCTTCAAGAATCTGAAGTGCAAGGTTGTAGGTGATTGGGTCTTTTGTCTGTGTTATCTCAAGCAGGCTTTTGTAAACGCTAATTGCACACTGCTCACCTTTTATGTTTTGTCTTAGAATCTCTTCGACTATAGGATTTGATGGTGCTTCGTATCCGCAGTTTGTAAAGTCATACCACTTTTTTGGTTCTAAAATGGGTGTTCCACCAAGCTGAATAATCCTGTTTGCTACCATATCTGCATGACGCAATTCATCGTTTGCGTGTTCTGTTAATTCTGTTATAACGGCATCCTTCATAGGTCCTTTGACTAATTTTGCACCAAGCCAGTACTGATAATATGCAAGCCACTCATCGGCATATGCCTTGTTTAAAAGGTTGATGACTTCGTTAACATCCATTCCCACAATTTCAATACCTTTACTGCCCATATAATACCTCCCATCAATAGTGATTTCTTGATTATAGATGTTTTCTTCTTAAGAAGTCAAATCTTAATAGATCTGTTTGTTTTATAAAACACCTTTACAAATAAAGGCTTTTTGTATAATATAAACGCTGGAAAATTTTGGGAAGAAGGAGTGAAGTATGCTTACTAAGGAAGAGAAGCAGGAAATCATCAAGAAGTTTGGCAAAAACGAGAAAGATACGGGTTCTGCAGCCGTTCAGATTGCACTTTTAACAGCCAGAATTAAGTATCTTACAGAGCATTTCAAGGAGCATAAAAAGGATTTTCACTCAAGGAGAGGACTGCTTAAGCTCGTTGGAAGAAGGAGAAAACTTCTTAAGTATTTAAGGAATTACAATTTTGAAGAGTATAAGAAGGTAGTAACAGAACTTGGCTTGAAGGGTTAGCCATGGTTTTCGTTGAAAAAACTATAAACGGTAAGCCTTTTAGGATAGAAACCGGTTGGTATGCAAAGCAGGCAGATGGTGCTTGCGTTGTAAGACTTGGCGATACAATGGTGCTTGCCACTGCTGTTTCTTCAAAAGAACCACCAAAGGAGTTCTTGGACTTTTTGCCTTTGACGGTTAATTATCAGGAGAGATTCTATGCAGCGGGTAAAATTCCGGGTGGTTTTGTAAAAAGGGAAGGTAAGCCAACCAATCACGAGACGCTTGTGTCTCGTTTGATAGATAGATCCATAAGGCCTTTGTTTCCCAAAGACTATAAGCAGGAGATTCAGGTTATCGTTACGACAATAAGCGCAGATGGAGAGAATGATCCGGCAGTTTTGGGTATAACGGCTGCATCGTGTGCTTTGTGCTTAAGCGATATACCATTTTTTGGGCCTGTTGCTGGTGTTAGGGTAAGCAAGATAGATAGTAAACTTGATGTATTCTCTTCAATGAAAGAGATTGACGAATCAAAGCTTAATCTGATACTTGCAGGCACAAAAGAAGCCATAAATATGATAGAAGCAGGCGCTATTGAGTTAAGCGAAGATGAGATGGTTGAAGCCATAATGTTTGGAAAAGAGCACTTAAATGCCCTGCTTGAAGCCCAAGAAGAGATTATCTCAAAGGCTGCAAAGCCAAAGAGAGAATATGTGCCAATAGATGTTTCTGAGAATATAGTAAATAAGATAGAAGAGTTAGCTTCTGATGAACTTACAGAAGCTGTTAATATAAAAGAGAAAAAGAAGAGAAACTCGACAATAGAAGCGATTTTCAACAAGGTTAAAGAGAAGATAGTTAGCGAATTTGAAGATGAAGAGTACATAGAAGAGAAAACGGCTGCTGCTTTTGAAGATGTCGTCAAGAATATAGTAAGGGCAAAGATAATCAATACAGGTATAAGGATAGATGGCAGACAGCTTGATGAGATAAGACCTATCACCTGCGAAGTGGGTGTTTTGCCAAGAGCTCACGGATCTGCCGTTTTCACACGCGGAGAGACGCAGGCACTTGTTGCAACGACGCTTGGTTCAAGGGAAGATGCCCAGATTATAGATGATGTCTCAGAAGAAGGATACGAGAGATTTATGCTCCATTACAACTTCTTGCCGTTTTCAACGGGTGAAGTAAGAAGATTAGGTCCACCAGGCAGAAGAGAGATAGGACACGGTAATCTTGCCAAAAGAGCGGTTGAGCCGATGTTGCCAACAGAAGAAGAATTCCCTTATGCTATAAGAGTGGTCTCTGACATACTTGAGTCCAACGGTTCAAGCTCAATGGCAACGGTTTGCGGTGCAACACTCTCGTTGATGGATGCAGGCGTTCCTATAAAGAAGCCTGTAAGCGGTGTTGCAATGGGTCTTATAAAGTATGAAGGCGGTTATGTGATTTTAACCGACATACTGGGCGATGAAGACCATTATGGCGATATGGACTTCAAGGTTGCAGGCACAAAAGATGGTATAACAGCCCTTCAGATGGATATAAAGATAACAGGCGTTGATGCCAATCTGCTTAAAGAAGCACTTGAAAGAGCGAAAAAAGCAAGACTGTTTATACTTGATAAGATGCTTGCCGTTTTGCCTTCGCCAAGACCTTCTATCTCAAAATATGCACCACAGATTAGAAGCCTAACTATAGACCCAGAGAAGATAAAGGATTTGATAGGTCCAGGTGGCAAAACGATTAAGTCAATTATAGATAAGACGAATGTTAAGATAGATATTAATCCAGACGGCAAGATAAATGTGTTTGGGACGCTTGAATCAGACCTTGATGGTGCAGTTGGCTTAATAAAGGAAGTTACAGCAAGCCTAAAAGAAGGTGATGTGATAGAAGGTGTTGTAACACGCATAGAAAAATATGGAGCATTTGTGAAGATTCTACCCAACAAAGAAGGCCTATTGCACATCTCTCAGATTTCAAATGACAGGATAAACAACATATCCGATGTGCTTCATATAGGCGATAAGGTAAAAGTTAAGGTTACAAGCATCGATGAGTTCGGCAGGGTAGCCTTAAGCAGAAAGGTCCTTCTTAACAACACTTCAACAAGCCCATCCGATGAAGATAAAAAGGATAGTTAAGGATACAAAAAGCGTTTCCGTGGGTATCTTCGTGCCCACAGGAAGCGCCTTTGAAACAGAAGAAGAGCAAGGGCTTGCCCATTTCATTGAACATATGCTTTTCAAAGGCACTAAAAATAGAACATACAAAGATATAGCTGCAGATATAGATAAAATTGGCGGTGTTATAAATGCTTTTACTTCGGCTGAATATACAGGTTTTTACATAAAGGTTTTGAAGGATTATTTAAAAGAAGGCTTTGATGTGTTGGCTGATTTGATAAAGAATTCGCTTATTGATGAGAAAGAACTTGAAAAAGAGAAAAGCGTTATAATCGAAGAGATAAATATGGTTGAAGACAATCCTGATGAAGCCGTTTACGAAGCATTTATAAGAAATGCCATAGAAGGCAGTTATGGAAAGCCGATTCTTGGAAGCAAGGAGAAGGTATCTTCATACACAAGAGACGATCTGCTAAAATTCTTAGGCAAGTTTTATAATCCAGATAATATGATTGTGTCTGCCGTTGGCGGTGGTGTAGATAATTTTGATTTTGATGTAAGCGGTGATTTCTTTTTTGATGATTATAGGCAGGATTACTCATTTGAGCCCACTTTTAGGTTTAAGCCTGGTATAGATATTGTAAAAAGGGAGACATTTCAGACAAATCTTGTTATGGGATGCGAACTGTTTGATGTGTATGATGAGAGAAAGTATGCAGCTTACATATTGAACGACAGTTTTGGCGGAATGATGAGTTCTCGCCTGTTTCAATCTGTAAGGGAAGATAAGTCGCTTTGCTATAGTATTTATTCATCGATAAGACTTTACAGAAAAGGTGGAATGTTTGTTATCTCTGCTGCAACATCAAACGACAAAGCACAGAAGCTTTTAGATGCCATAAAGGATGAGCTTGTAAAACTCAAAAAAGATGGTTTGACAAAAGAAGAGCTTGAAGATGCAAAGACGCATTCGCTTGGTTCTTATGCTTTAGGACTTGAATCAAACCATTCTGTAATGGTCAAGCAGGCTGTTGATACGATGCTGTATGGCGACTATATTGATGAGAAGATTATCATGGACAAGATTAAGTCTGTTAATATGAACGACATCAATGAGATTATTGAGCTTATAGATTTGGATGGGTTCCATATTACCTGTCTTGGAAATATAGATTCTATAAACTATTAAGGGAGTTGAAGCGATGAAAAGATACCTTATGACACCAGGGCCTACACCTGTCCCAGAAGATATAGCCCTTTTAATGGCAAAGCCTATAATTCATCACAGAACAGATGAATTTAAAAAGGTGTTTGATGAGACAAAACAGCTAATCAAGCGTCTATTTAAGACGGAAAACGAGATTGTTATGTTTGCATCAAGTGGCACAGGGTCAATGGAAGCGGCAGTTAGTAATGTCTTAAATGAAGGCGAGAAGGCTATCTCTATAAATGCGGGTAAATTTGGCGAAAGATGGTCAAAGTTAATAAAAGCTTTTGGTGGCGTTAATCTTGAATTGACTTATGAATATGGCGATTATGCTAAAGCTGAAGATATAAAGGCTTTGATTGATAAAAATCCAGATGTAAAGGCTGTCTATATACAGGCAAGTGAGACTTCAACGGGCACATTCCATCCCATTGATGAGATTGGCTTGATGCTTAAAGAGAAGTATCCAGAGATAATCTTTGTCGTTGATGGTATAACGGCCTATGGTGCGATTGATGTTGAAACAGACAAGTGGAATATAGATATAGGTATAACAGGTTCTCAGAAGGCTTTGATGTTGCCACCTGGTTTAAGTATTCTATCTGTAAGCGAAAAGGCCATTAAGAAAATAGAAAAAAGCACAAACAGATTTTACTATTTTGATATTCTGGGTGAGCTAAAAGCCAGATGGGGCAACTATACGCCAGCTGTCTCTTTAGTTTTTGGACTTAACGCTGCGGTTAAAAAGATTCTTGATGAAGGTTTGGAGAATGTCTTTAAAAGGCATAGGTTGCTTGCAGAAGCAACCAGAGAAGCAGTTAAGTCCTTGGGTTTGAGACTTTTAAGCAAAAGGCCTGCAGATTCTTTGACTGCTGTCTATTCGCCTGACGGTATAGATTCATCTGAGATTATAAAGTTGATGAAGTCTTACGGCGTTGAAATATCAAATGGACAGGGTCATCTAAAGGGTAAGATATTCAGGATAGCTCATCTTGGGTATTTTGATAAGCCAGATATGTTGCTTGCCATCTCTGTGCTTGAAATTGCCTTGAAAAAGCTAAATGTAAATGCTAATTTTGGTGAAGGAATCAAGAAGGCAATGGAGATATTAAGTGAATAGAATACCATCTGGTGTTGTTCTGTTTTTTGAACCTTTAAGTTCTATAAGAAGAGAAGCAGAGAATAAGCTTATAGATCTGTTTAAGGATAATGGCTATTCAGAGATAATTACACCGACATTTGTTTATGAAGATTCTGTAAGTGAGTTTCTGTTTGAGCCACTAAAGAATAAACTTTTCAAGATGGTTGATAAGAACAGTGGCCAAACAATGATTTTAAGGGCTGATATAACGCTTCAGATAACGCAGGCTGTCTTGCTTGGCGATTTTGAGTTTCCCGTTAGGGTCTGTTATTCTCAAAATGTTTACAGGGATATAAAGGAGTATTTAGGCAAAAAAAGGGAATTTAAACAGGTTGGTGTTGAGCTGTTTGGGATAAAAGATTTAGAAGCGGATGAAGAAGTTATATCGTTGGCTGTTGAAGGTCTAAAAAGGCTTGGATTTGATAATCTTTTTGTCAAAATAGGCGATACATCTATACTAAAAGAACTAATAAAAAGATACAATCTTTCAAAGGATAAGGCTGATAGGCTGATGTTTTTAGTTAATAAGAAGAATCTATCAGATATAGAAAAGGAATTTGATAGCAGTCTTGTAGATGAACTTAGGCTATTGCAAAATAGAAGTGGTTTCAATCAAGTTGGAGAAGGTAATCTGTTTGAGTTATCAAAAAGAATAAGCGATAAGTTTGGCATAGATGTATTCTGCGACCTGTTTTACTGTGAATATCCTATGTATCATCACGGCATAGCCTTTGAAATACTAACAGAAGATAAAAAGCTTGCCGTTGGTGGTCGATACGGTAATATTACCAAAGAGCTTGGAAAATACATTCCAGCTACAGGTTTTGCCATAAATTTAGATGAAGTGAGTTGTATGCTTTTTGAAAGGAGAAAAAAATGAACAGGCTTGTGCTTGGTGCCCAATGGGGTGATGAAGGAAAGGGAAAGATTGTTGATATTTTAACCGAAGAAGCGGATGTTGTCGTTAGGTATCAGGGTGGGAGTAATGCAGGTCATACGGTATGTGTTTCAGATAAAACATTTATTTTGCATCTAATCCCTTCAGGAATTCTGCACCCTGAAAAGATTTGCGTAATAGGCAACGGTGTTGTCTTTGATCCTAAGAGTTTTTTAGAAGAGAAGAAGACGCTTGAAGATTTGGGTATCGATATAAGGGAAAGGATTTTAATATCTGAAAAAGCCCATCTTGTTATGCCATATCATAAGGAGTTTGACGCAAAAAAGGAAGCGGCACTTGGAAGCAGTAAAATTGGCACAACAAAAAGGGGAATAGGCCCAGCTTATACAGATAAGCATGCAAGGGTTGGAATTAGGGTTTGTGATTTGTTAAACCTTGATGTACTAAAGAGAAAGATAGAGACAAATGTCAAAGAGATAAATAGACTGTGCGAACTTTACGATATAGAGCCATTTGATGCGGATAAGATTTTCGATGAATATAAAGAGTATGCTGAAAAGTTAAAGCCATACATAAGAAACACGGTTTACTATCTAAACGGCGTGTTTAAGAATAAGAGAAACATACTTTTTGAAGGCGCTCAAGGTTCTATGCTTGATGTTGATTTTGGCACATATCCGTTTGTAACATCGTCCCATCCAACAGTTGGTGGAGCATTTACAGGCACAGGCTTGCCTTATAAGGCTTTGGATTCTGTTATGGCTGTGGTTAAAGCTTATACAACAAGGGTTGGTAATGGGCCATTTCCAAGTGAACTAACCGGCGAACTGGGCGATAAGATAAGGGATAAAGGTGCAGAATACGGTGCAACAACAGGCAGGCCAAGAAGATGTGGCTGGCTTGATCTGGTTGTTGTTAAGTATGCTGCGATGATAAACGGCGTTGATGAGATTGCCTTGACCAAGCTTGATGTTTTAGATGGGCTTGATGAGATTGAAGTCTGCGTTGGTTATGAATATGAAGGCAAAAAGATAGGATATATTCCTTCCCAGCTTGAAGAGTTTGAAAAGTGCAAACCGATTTATAAGACATTTAAAGGTTGGGATTCGACAAAGGGTGTGCTTAAGTATGATGATTTACCTGAAAATGCAAGAAAATACATTGAATATATAGAATGGTTTGTTGGCGTTAAGGTAAGCATTATCTCAACAGGTGCAAAAAGGGAAGAGACAATAAGGAGGTAACCGATGTGTGTATTCTGCAAAATCGTAAACGGTGAACTGCCAGCTGATAAGGTTTATGAAGATGAGAAGTATATGGCTTTTAAGGATATAAATCCGAAGGCTCCTGTGCATATCTTGATAATTCCAAAAGAACATATTGAGTATCTTGCCGATATAGATGAAACAAACAAGCATATAATTGCCGATATGGCTGTTATTGCAAACAAGATAGCCAAAGATCTTGGCATAGACAAAACAGGCTATAGGGTTTTGATAAACAATGGTCCTGATGCTGGTCAGGAAGTATTCCACATACACATGCACCTGCTTGGCGGCAAAAAGATGGCTTTTACGGTTTAAGATATGAAGATTCTCGTTATAAATGGCCCTAACCTAAATTTGCTGGGTCAAAGGGAGAAGTCTATATATGGCGATGTCTCGCTTGAGACTATAGAACAAAGACTTACAGATAAAGCAAGAATGCTCAATATCGAGATCGACTTTTTTCAATCCAATCATGAAGGTGCAATTGTAGATAGGATACAGAATAAAGATTATGATGGTATTATTATAAACGCTGCAGCTTATACGCATACAAGCATAGCAATAAGGGATGCTTTGCTTGCTGTTTCTGCCAAGTTTGTTGAAGTTCATATCTCAAATGTTTACAAAAGGGAACCGTTCAGACACAATTCTTATCTGTCGGATATAGCCTTAGGAGTTATTGCTGGATTGGGTATATACGGCTATGAGTATGCTTTGGATTACCTTGTTAAGGTTCTAAGAGAAGTCTAAAGCCAATAAATTCTTCCCTTAGGCCCGGCATATAATTGCTTCGAGCTGAAAGTCTGTTCTGTCTAAAGGCATTGAACCAGTTACCGCCCCTTACTGATTTTATTAGTATGTAGGGTGTTATATAGACTGGGTCTTTCTTGTTATTCATATATCTATAAGCTTTGTTGTAGTAGGTATCATAGCACCATTCTGAAACATTGCCCAACATATCGTATAGTCCGAAATTGTTTGGCAAGAAACTGCCAACCGGCGCTGTTGCCACATAACCATCCTTGCATGAGAAATGTTTTTTAGAGATTTTATATTTATGAAGCTTGCTAAATGCTGTCTCATCATAAACATTGGCATATTTGCACGCATCTTTTGGGTTTATCCAGTATGTATCCCTTTTTAGGCCTGCTCTTGCTGCATATTCCCATTCTGCTTCTGTTGGAAGCCTATAGACTTCGCCTGTCTTTGCTATAAGCCACTTTATATATTTTTGAACTTCATCCCACGAGACATTAACGACAGGTTGGTTGGGTTTATTAAGCGTGTATAATTTGTTGCCGCCACTGTCGTGTTTTGGGTCAAACATTGAAAATTCCCTGTTTGTTACTTCATATTGACCTATGAAGTATCCGCTTAGACAAACCCTGTGCTGTGGTTTCTCATCTTCCCTTGCTAATTTATCATCTGGATTTGCGCCCATCATGAAGCATCCGCCCGGTATATAGACAAACTTCATGCCAAAAGCGTTTGTGTAGTGCGTTGGCCTTACAAGCAGAGACCATTTTGAATTGGCTGGTAAGCCTTTTGGAAAGTCTTTAAAGACATTCCAGTATATTCTTTTGTTGTTGCCAACATTCACAAGCCCTATATCTCCCTGAAGATGCAGGTTTCGCGTTGTGTATATTTTGCCGTCTGGTGTTTTTATCTCTATACCGACAACGGCTTCCTGATTGGGATTGCCTGTTAAGTCGTAGTAAAATACAAGATATTCGCCATCCTGTTTAACCTGAGCGTTTTGGTATTCTAA
>CAYTZD010000041.1:0-14878 GCA_964442345.1 uncultured Hippea sp.
TGTTAACATGTGGTTTTGAGCGGACATATTTTTCCTTTGCCATAAAAGCCTCCTTAAGCTTCTTTTTTGATTATTTTTTCAGCTATATTCTTAGGCACTTCTTCGTAGTGCGAGAATTGCATTGTATAGGTTCCTCTACCCTGAGTAATTGACCTTAAAACAGTAGCATATCCAAACATCTCTCCAAGCGGTATATGGGCTCTGATTATCTTGAGATTGCCTTTCTCGCTCATATTCTTGATCTTACCACGGCGAGAGTTTATATCACCCATAACATCACCAAGATACTGCTCAGGTGTTGTAACTTCAACATCCATTATAGGCTCAAGTAAATATGGCTTTGCCTTCTTGGCTGCTTCTCTAAATGCCATTGATGCTGCAATCTTAAATGCCATATCAGATGAGTCAACTTCATGATAAGAACCATCATAAAGCGTAACCCTAAAGTCAACCATTGGATAACCAGCCAAAACACCACTCTCTGCTGCTTCTTTAATACCTGCTTCAACAGCTGGAATAAACTCCTTAGGAATGACACCACCCACTATTTTATCGACAAATTCGAAACCTTTACCTCTTTCAAGCGGCTCAAGTTCAATCCATACATGACCATATTGACCATGACCACCGGTCTGTCTGATGAACTTACCTTCCTGCTTGACTTTACCTTTGATGCTTTCCTTGTATGCAACCTGTGGTTTACCAACATTTACGCCGACCTTAAATTCTCTCTTTAACCTATCAACGATTATCTCAAGGTGAAGCTCACCCATTCCTGATATTATCGTCTGATTTGTCTCTTCATCGTATCTAACCCTAAATGTCGGGTCTTCTTCTGCAAGCTTCTGCAAAGCGTTTGACAGCTTATCTCTGTCTGCTTTTGTTTTTGGTTCAACGGCAATAGAGATAACAGGCTCTGGGAACTCCATAGACTCAAGCAGTATAGGATTCTGCTCATCACACAAAGTATCGCCTGTTGTTGTATATTTCAAACCAATTGCAGCAGCTATATCACCGGCATAGACAACATCAACATCTTCTCTCTTGTTTGCGTGCATCCTCATAAGTCTTCCAATTCTTTCTGTCTTACCCTTTGTTGAGTTGTAAGCATAAGAACCGGCTTTCAATGTTCCAGAATAGACCCTGAAGTATGTAAGTTTACCTACATACGGATCGCTCATTATCTTAAATGCAAGCAAAGCCAACGGCTCATCTTCACTTGCTTTTCTTTCTATCTCTTCACCTGTTCTTGGGTCAATACCCTTAACAGCTGCTATATCAGTTGGGCTTGGTAAAAAGTCAACAACCGCATCAAGTAGCGGCTGAACACCTTTATTTTTGAAAGCACTTCCACACAAAACAGGTGTTATCTTTGTATCTATCGTGCCCTTTCTTATTACCCTTTTTATCTCATCTTCAGAGATATCTTCACCTTCTAAATATTTCTCAGCAAACTCATCATCTATATCGGCAAGTTTTTCAAGCATTTTATCTCTATATTCTAAAGCCATATCGGCCAATTCGTCTGGTATATCTTTAAGGGAAAACTTAGCACCTAAAACATCCGAATCCCAAATAATTGCCTTCATCTTTATCAAATCAACAACACCAACGAAGTTAGACTCCGCTCCAACAGGTATTTGAATAGGAACAGGATTACCATTGAGTTTCTCTTCTATCTCTTTAACAACATTAAAGAAATCTGCTCCAATCCTGTCCATCTTATTTACAAAAGCAATTCTTGGGACATGGTATTTATCAGCCTGTCTCCAGACCGTTTCACTCTGCGGCTCAACACCACCAACGGCGCAGAAAACACCAACGGCGCCATCTAATACCCTTAAAGCACGCTCAACTTCAACGGTAAAGTCAACATGCCCCGGTGTATCAATAATATTTATCATATGCTCTCGCCAGAAACAGGTCGTGGATGCAGAAGTAATCGTGATTCCGCGTTCTTTCTCCTGCTCCATCCAGTCCATAGTTGCTGTTCCTTCGTGAACTTCGCCAATTTTGTGCGATACACCTGTATAATATAAGATTCTTTCTGTCGTTGTCGTCTTTCCAGCGTCAATATGAGCTATAATTCCTATATTTCTCAACTTCTCAAGTCGATACTTGCGTGCCACTTTTCACTCCCCTTCTTACCATCTGTAGTGTGCAAATGCTCTATTGGCTTCTGCCATCTTGTGAGTATCTTCTCTCTTCTTGACAGCGCCGCCTCTGTTGTTGGCAGCATCTATTATCTCACCGGCCAACCTTTCAAACATTCTTCTTTCGCTTCTCTGCCTTGCATAATCGACAAGCCATCTAACTGCAAGACTTCTTTGGCGCTCTGGCCTTACTTCAACCGGTACCTGATATGTAGCACCACCAACCCTTCTTGGCCTTACTTCTATTTTTGGTGTTACATTTTCGATTGCCTTTTGTAAGACCTCCATTGGATCTTCGCCTGTCTTCTCTTTAACCAGATCCATAGCCTGATAGAATATCCTGCTTGCTGTAGATTTCTTACCGTCCCACATAATCTTATTTATTATCTTCGTAACAAGAACACTTCCGTAAACTAAATCTGGTGGAACCTCTCTCTTTTCTGCTCTTCTTCTTCTCATTTAACTCTCCTTACTCCTTGGGCTTCTTTGTTCCGTATTTGGATCTACTCTGTTTTCTGCCTTCAACACCGGCAGCATCCAAGGCACCTCTGATGATGTGATACCTAACACCAGGCAAGTCCTTAACCCTTCCGCCTCTTACCAAAACGATAGAGTGCTCCTGCAAGTTGTGTCCTTCACCTGGTATATAAGCCGTTACTTCATAGCCCGTTGTAAGCTTAACCCTTGCAACCTTTCTCAAAGCTGAGTTAGGCTTCTTTGGCGTCGTTGTATAAACCCTTGTACAGACGCCTCTTCTCTGTGGGCATCCCTGAAGGGCCAATGTCTTTTTCTTTGCTTTAACCTTTTTTCTTCCCTTTCTTACAAGCTGGTTAATCGTAGGCACTTTTTACCTCCCTAAAAAATTGCTTGCCTAAACTAACAACAAAAGTTTCTTTTGTCAAGATTTTTTAATCATCACCTATAGCAGGCTTCAAAACTATCTCGTCATACTTCTTCTGTCCAGTTCCGACAGGTATTAATCTACCAACAATGACATTTTCTTTCAAGCCTCTTAGATGGTCTATCTGTCCACTTATAGAAGCCTCAGTCAATACCCTTGTTGTCTCCTGGAAGCTTGCTGCGGATATAAAGCTATCCGTATTCAGAGAAGCCTTTGTTATTCCAAGTAGAACAATCCTACCGATGGCTGGTTTTTTGCCTCTTTTTACAAGCATCTCGTTTTTCTTTGTGAATATAAACCTGTTAACAACTTCACCTTCTATAAAATCGCTATCGCCAGAATCTTCTATAACAACCTTAGAGAGCATCTGTCTAACGATAATCTCTATATGCTTGTCGTTTATGTTAACACCCTGAAGCTTATAAACCTGCTGAATCTCGCTAACAAGCATCTTTTGAAGCTCTTTTTCTCCTAAAATAGCCAAGATATCGTGTGGATTGATAGAACCATCCGTTAAGGGCTCGCCCATCTCAACCCTATCGCCTGGAAATACAAGCAGTCTCTTGTTTCTTGGTATTAGGTATTCTTTTACAACCTTACCCTTACCTGCTGTTGAAGTAACAATAACCTTCCTTTTACCTTTAGACTCTTTGCCGTATGAGACTATTCCACTAATCTCACTTATAATTGCTGCATCCTTTGGCTTTTTTGCTTCAAATAATTCAGAGACTCGTGGCAGACCACCTGTGATATCGGTTGTTTTGTCAAGCTCCTTAGGAATTTTACCAATAACATCTCCCGGTTTTACATATTCACCGTTTTCTTTCTGTAAGATTATACCCGGTGGCAAATAATAGACAGCATCTTCGTCAATATTTTCAAATTTCTTAACCTTACCTTCTTCATCAACAATGTATATTCTTGGTCTTTTTGTTAAATCTTTGCTCTCTATAACAACATTACTCTTAAGTGAAGTTATCTTATCTATCTCTTCTTTAATCGTAACATGTGGGATTAAGTCAACCCATTTTACATAGCCTTCAGCACCTGCAAGCAGATAGTCTGAATATGCATCCCATTCGGCTAATGTCGTTGTGCTTATATAAATTGTCGGATCGCTTTCAAATATTCTCTTTTTCTTCTCATCGTCGTACCCAACAATAACATCGCCTGCTTCAACCTTTTGACCATTCTTTACATACAAGACAGAACCCTTTGGCACATAGTATCTAATCTTTTCTTCGCCGTCTTTGGTTATAACAACATGCGTTCCATGCCTATTCGTTATGCCACCTTCAGGGTCATCTATTTCAACAAATCCTTCACCTTCTAAAGCTATAAGCTTAACTGTTCCACTCTCTTCAGTTTTTACAAATCTCTTTATAGTCTGCCTATCTTCAACAAATATCTTAGCTGCATAAGGAATACTCTTTGGCACATCAAATACTTCCAACACCCTTTCAACCAAAAGGCCTAATCTATCTATCTCATCGCCATCTTTAACAGAAAGCATCAATTTACCTATCGCTTTTGAGCCACCCGTTATTATGTCTTCATCTTTAACAAAATCGACCTTTTTTATCTTGTACTCTTCTGCATCACCAACAGTTACATAGTAATAACTTTTATCTTCTCTAATTGAAACCTTGCCCTTCGTTTTTGAAACTATTTGTGGCTCTGTTATAAGTAAAGCTGCATCCCTTCTTGAAAGCAGTATATTTTCACCTGCAGAATTAGGGACAACAAAGAAATTATAGAATCTTACAATTCCTGCTCTCTTTGTTTGAGCTGCCTTACTCTCCTTTGTCAATCTCGACGCTGTTCCACCGACATGGAATGTTCTAAGTGTAAGCTGTGTTCCTGGCTCACCTATGGATTGAGCCGCAACAATACCGACGGCTTCACCAACATTGACCCTGCCGCCTCTTGCTAAATCCCTTCCATAACATTTTGCACAGACACCACGCTCAGCTTTACATGTTAAAACAGAGTATATTTTAACCTTCTTTATTCCTGCATCAACTATCTTCTCAACGGCTTTTTCGTCTATCTCCTTACCTTCTTCAACTATAACTTCATTTGTAAATGGATCAATTATATCTTCTGCTGCTGTCCTTCCCAAGATTCTCTCTTCTAAGGATTCTATCTCTTCGCCATTAACCATAATAGCTGAAACTTCAAGTCCTTCTGTCGTGCCACAATCTTCCATTGTAATCGTAACATCTTGGGAGACATCTACCAATTTTCTTGTTAGATATCCTGCGTTTGCCGTCTTTAAAGCAGTATCTGCAAGACCCTTTCTTGCACCGTGCGTTGATGTGAAGTACTCAAGAACTGTCAAGCCTTCTTTAAAGTTTGATTTAATTGGCGTTTCAATAATATCACCGGACGGCTTCGCCATAAGTCCTCTGATACCTGCAAGCTGTCTCATCTGCTGCTGAGAACCCCTTGCTCCTGAATGCGCCATAATAAAAATAGAGTTAAAGCTCTCTTCGTATTCACCGCCCAACTCTCTCATCATCGCTGCAGCAATTCTTTCTGTTGCAGAACTCCATATATCAACAGCCTTGTTGTATCTCTCTTTATCTGTCAAAAGACCCTGCTGATAATCTTCTTGAATCTTCCTAACTTCTTCTTCTGCTTTAGCTATAATCTCTGCTTTCTCTTTTGGAACAACCATATCTTCAATAGATATTGAGACGCCAGCCCTTGTTGACATCTCAAATCCCAAATCCTTAACATCATCCAAAAACTTAACAACGACAGGTAGCTCTTCGTTCTGATACAGATACGAAATAAATCTATTCAATTCTTTCTTTGTAAATAGTTTATTTACATCCTTAAACGGCACGCTTTTTGGCACTATCTCATAAAATAGAACCCTTCCAACGGTCGTCTCGTGTATTTCGCCATCTATCTTCACATGTATCTTGGCATTTAGATCACAGGCACCATTCTCATAGGCAATCCTGACTTCATCGACTGATGAGAAGTACATTCCTTCGCCTTTTTGACCGTCTCTTGGCTTTGTCATGTAATAGACACCCAAAACCATATCTTGGCTGGGCATAGCTATAGGATTACCGTGAGCAGGCGATATGATATTCTCCGTTGCAAGCATCAACACTTCGCTTTCCAATATTGCTTCGTTAGACAAAGGCACATGAACAGCCATCTGGTCGCCGTCAAAGTCTGCGTTAAACGCCGGACAGACAAGCGGATGAAGTCTTATTGCCTTCTCGTCAGTTAAAACGGCATGGAATGCCTGAATTGACAATCTGTGAAGTGTTGGTGCCCTGTTGAGAAGTACCGGATGCTCCTTTACGACATCTTCAAGAATATTCCAGACTTCTGGGTCTTTACGCTCAACCATCTTCTTTGCTGCTTTTATTGTTGGTGCATGACCTTCTTCAATCAAACGATGGTATATAAATGGTTTAAATAGCTCTAAAGCCATAATCTTAGGCAATCCGCACTGATCCATTCTCAAATCAGGACCAGAGACGATTACCGAACGGCCAGAATAGTCAACCCTTTTACCAAGCAGGTTTCTTCTAAATCTTCCTTCTTTTCCTCTTATCGATTCGCTTAATGATTTCAATGGTCTATTATTTGATGCTCTGACAACCTGTTTTCTTCTGCCGTTGTCTATCAAGGCATCAACAGCTTCTTGTAGCATCCTTTTTTCGTTTCTTATAATAATCGAAGGAGCGCCAAGCTCTATCAATCTTTTAAGCCTATTATTTCTATTTATAACCCTTCTGTATAAATCGTTTAAGTCGCTTGATGCAAACCTTCCACCTTCAAGTGAAACCAACGGCCTTAAATCCGGCGGAAGAACGGGAAGAACTTCCAAAATCATCCATTCTGGTTTGTTGCCACTTCTTTTAAACTGCTCCATCAATCGCATGCGTTTAATAAGCTTCTTCTTCTTGGCTTTGGAAGAAGTGGCTTCTATCTCCTCCCTTAACTGGATTATCTCAAGATCAAGATCCATCTCTTTTAAAAGTTTTTGGATAGCTGCAGCACCCATCTCAGCAGTAAATCTCAAGCCATACTTCTCAGAATATGTTTTATACGCAGATTCGTTTAGAACGGTCTTTTTGGGTAGCTCTTCAACTTCACTTTCAACTACAACATAGGATTCGTAGTAGATAACCCTTTCTAAATCCTTAAGCTTCATATCAAGCAGAAGTGCCATAATGCTCGGCACAGAACGCAGATACCATATATGAGCAACGGGTGTTGCAAGCTCTATATGGCCCATTCTCTCTCTTCTTACCTTGGACTCTGTAACTTCAACGCCACACTTCTCGCAAACAACACCCTTATATTTGATTCTTTTGTATTTTCCGCACAAGCACTCATAATCCTTGATAGGACCAAAAATCTTTGCACAGAAAAGACCGTCTCTTTCAGGTTTAAATGTTCTGTAATTTATCGTTTCTGCCTTTTTTACTTCTCCGTAGCTCCACTCTCTGATTTTTTCAGGTGATGCCAACTTTATTCTTATTGCGTCAAAGTCCTTTGAAGACTTTGGCTTACTCTTTAAAACAGTAAACATTACTGCCCCCTTATCTTCTTCTTATATCCTTAAGCAGCTCGACATCCAAACAGAGTGCTTGCATCTCTTTTATCAACACATTAAACGACTCTGGCACTCCACCCAAAGGAATTGGCCTTCCTTTAACTATGGCTTCATAGGTTCTATTTCTTCCTGTAACATCATCCGATTTTACCGTAAGCATCTCATGAAGTGCATAAGCCGCGCCATATCCTTCAAGCGCCCAGACCTCCATCTCTCCAAATCTCTGGCCACCGAATTGAGCCTTTCCACCCAAAGGCTGCTGTGTAACTAAAGAATAAGGTCCAACGCTTCTTGCATGCACCTTATCATCAACAAGGTGATGCAGCTTCAGAACATACATAACACCAACGGTAACAGGCTCTTTAAATTTTTCTCCTGTTATACCGTCGTACACTTCGCTTTTTAGCTCTTTAAAGCCAACCATATCCATTAAGTACTTCAGATCATTCTCTTTTGCACCTTCAAAAACAGGGTTGGCAAAGTGGACACCATTTTTCCACTCTTTTGCGTATTTTTCTATCTCTTCATCGCTTAGAGAGTCTATAAACTCTTCTGCCTTCTTGCTATTGAATACTCTCTTTATGAAATCCCTTAACAGATCTTTTCTGCCCGCCTTTAGAAGTTCGTCTATCTTCTTACCCAAACCTTTTGATAGCCACCCAAGATGCGTCTCCATTATCTGGCCTATATTCATTCTTGAAGGAACACCCAAAGGGTTAAGCACTATATCAACAGGCGTTCCATCTTCCAAGAAAGGCAAATCCTGAACAGGCAGAATCTTAGAGACAACACCCTTGTTTCCGTGACGACCACTCATCTTATCGCCAACGGATAGCTTTCTTTTTGTTGCTATATAAACATTAATCACGGAAATAACGCCAGGTGGCAGATCGCTTTCTTTCTCTATGCCTTTTAGAAGCTTATTGTGATGCTCTTTGATAGATTTCTCCATCTCTCTGTAATGTTTATTCAAAGCCTTCAAGTCAAAATCTTTCGGTAGAAGTTTTTCAAGTTCTGTCTCTTTTAAGCCTTCGATATCCTTCTCTTCTATAGCTTTGCCCTTCTTAAATACCTTTGAGCCTATCTTTACATCTTCTTTTGGTTCATAACCAATAATAGCTTCTTTTATGCTATCTATCTTTAGTTTCTTTAGTAATTTAAGCTTGTTCTTTAGCTCTTTTTCTATCTTCTGCTTCTCTTGTGCTATTATCTCTTTCTCTCGTGGATTTATATCTGCCCCACGCCTGTGAAGTATCTTAACATCAACAACGATACCGGAAGTATCCGGCGGAACCCTTAAAGAAGAATCGGCAACATTTGCAGCCTTCTCACCAAAGATAGATCGCAAAAGCTTCTCTTCTGGAGAGTAATGCGTCTCTGCCTTTGGCGTAACCTTACCAACCAGTATATCGCCAGGCTTTACATAAGCTCCGATTCTTACAATTCCGTTTTTATCAAGATTTCTTAAGGTTTCGCTTGATGCGTTAGGAACATCGGCTGTAACTTCTTCCATTCCAAATTTTGTATCCCTGACATAGACGCTGAACTCTTTTATGTGAATTGAAGTATACAGGTCTTCTTCAACAACCCTTCTTGAGATTGTAATACCATCTTCATAGTTATAACCACGCCAAGATACAAAAGCAACGACAAGGTTTTTACCCAGTGCAAGCTCACCTTTATCCATAGAAGGACCATCGGCTATAATTTGGCCTTCCTTCACATAATCTCCAACATCAACAACAGGCGTCTGCGTAAAGCAGGTATCCTGATTTGACCTTAAAAACTTCTTCAGTGGATAAACATCAAGCTCATACCCGTCTTCTGTCTTAACTGCAACATAAATTTTATCGTCTATTCTTACAACTTTGCCGTCTCTTTTTGCCACAACAGCGTATCTTGAATACTTTGCAACAACAGGCTCAAGACCCGTTCCCACAAGTGGAGCTTCCGGCCTTATCAAAGGCACAGCCTGTCTCTGCATGTTTGAACCCATCAGTGCTCTGTTTGCGTCGTCATGCTCTAAAAATGGTATCAAACCTGCAGCAACAGATACTATCTGATTTGGTGAAACATCCATTAAGTCTATCTCGTTATTGCGAACAACAACGAATTCGCCATCTTTTCTTGCTGCGACATACTCATTCTTGAATGTCCCATCTTCGTTTAATGGAGCAGATGCTTGAGCGATTATGTGCCCTTTCTCCTTAGATGCACTCAAATATACGACTTCGTCTGTAACCCTTCCATCCTTAACAACCCTGTAAGGTGTCTCTATAAAACCAAGCTCGTTTATGTTTGCGTATATTGCCAATGAAGAGATAAGTCCAATATTTGCACCTTCTGGTGTCTCAATAGGACATATCCTTCCGTAATGCGTCGGATGGACATCCCTGACTTCAAAGCCAGCCCTTTCTCTTGTTAGTCCACCACTTCCCAAAGCAGACAATCTTCTTTTGTGGGATATCTCAGATAGTATATTGGTCTGATCCATAAATTGAGAAAGCTGACCCGTCGCAAAGAAATCCTTTATAGCAACGGCAACAGGTTTTGTGTTAATAACATCATACGGCATTATATTCTCAATTTCGCGCATTACCATCTTATCTTTAATAAGCCTTTGCATACGCAGCAGGCCGTTTCTAATCTCCTTATACAGCTGATCACCAACAAGATTGACTTTTCTGTTGCTTAAGCTATCAACATCATCTGGATAAACCTGGTCGTTTTCAAGCAAAACAATATGATTCATTATACCAACAAGGTCATCTTTGGTTAAAACCCTAACATCTTCTGGCACATTTATGTTAAAGGTCTCATTGAGTCTTATTCTTCCTTCTAAGGATATATCATATCTCTCTGGATTAAAGAACAGATTCTCAAAAAACTTCTTCGCATCTTCAATTGATGTATGCTCACCTGGCCTTAGAAGCGTATGTATAAAGATTCTTGCAACATCTTCATCATCCAAACCTTCAGGTAAAGCAACCCTTCTTTTGTTTAGAACTTCTCGTGCAGCAATAAGCGTATTAAGAATTAGATAATCATCAAATTTGGAATAGACAACATCAAATTCCGTATCAAAGTTTTTGATAAAACTCAATTTCTCTTTCGTAAGTTTGGTTGCAGGACGAAGAATCTCTTCTTCATCTTCTGTATCTATCTTCAAATAAGATGCTAAAAACTTATCCTGAATATCAGATTCCCTTATCGGAACATACTCAACATTTGCATCGGATAACTTCTTAAAAGCCCTTGTTGTTATCTTTTTACCTTCTTTGACGATAACCTCTCCGTCTGCTTCTATATCGGAATCAGCCTTTAATCCTATTACCGACTCATTTAAGGCAGCATAAATCATGCCATCTTCAATCTTAACATGAACGGTTTCATAGAATGTTTTAAGTATCTCAATCTCATCCATACCCAAAGCTTGAAGTAATATCGTTGCAGGAAACTTCTTCTTTCTATCTATGCGTGTTGAAAGAATCTCTCTTGTTTCGGTTTCAAACTCTATCCAGCTGCCTCTTTCTGGTATAATTTGGCCATAAAACAGACCGCGACCTGCAAATTCAGAGAGTTTTTTGAATATAACACCCGGAGATCTGTGCAACTGACCAACAATAACCCTTTCAACGCCGTTTATTACGAAACTTCCTGTATCCGTAATCAAAGGCAGTTCGCCCACATATATATTCTGCTCTTTTATATCTTCGATATCTAACTTTTCACCTGTATTTTCATCTATATTCCACTGCGTAAGCCTAACCTTTAAAATCAGATTACCTGTATATGATAACCCTTTTATTTTACACTCTTCAGGCGAAAACTTCGGCGGTGTTATCTCCCAATCAACAAGGTCAAGCCTTAGCCTTCCGTGAACATCATCTATAGGGAAAATGGACTTAAGCGCATTATCCAGATTTTTTTCTCTTTTACTGTTTTTGTTTATAAACTCTCTAAAAGAATTTATGTTAAGCCTTAAAAGGTCAGGAATATCCAAAACCTTTTTAGTTTTTGAGAAATTAACTCTCATTCTGTATTGTAATTTTAGAGGCTCAGCCATTATGCACCTCGTTTATTTTTTAGAAAGATTTTTTAGAAAAAAAAAGGAAAGAGACTTTAAGCCTCTTTCCTTTATCCGATAAACCCACCTTATAATCTACTATTTAATCTCGACTTCAGCGCCAGCTTCTTCTAATTTTGCCTTAATCTGCTCAGCCTCTTCTTTGCTTACTTTCTCTTTTACTGCCTTTGGAGCAGAATCAACAAGTGCTTTTGCTTCTTTTAGGCCAAGACCTGTTATCTCTCTTACAACCTTGATAACCTGAATCTTCTTATCGCCAGCTTTGTTAAGAACAACATCAAACTCTGTCTTCTCTTCAGCAGCAGCCTCTCCACCGCCAGCAGCAGGTGCAGCAGCAGCTACAGCAGCAACAGGTGCAGCAGCACTTACACCAAATTTATCTTCAAGCTCCTTTACAAACTCTGCAAGCTCAACAACTGTCATATTTTCAATAAATTTAATAACATCTTCTTTTGTAATCTCTGCCATTATTAAACCTCCTTCTTAATTTTCCTTTGATTTTTTCTCTTCTATTGCCTTAAGCACATACAGAAGCTGCCTTATGTTTGCCGCCAAAACATTGACAAAACCAGAAATTGGAGCCTTCATAGTGCCAAGCAGCTGAGCAAGCATTACCTCTTTTGGTGGCAGTTTGCTCAAAGCCTTAATATCATCTGCCGTCAGAAGCTTGCCTTCAAGCGAGCCAAACTTAATCTCAAGCTTGCCGTACTCTTTTGCCTTCTCAACCATAATCTTGGCAAGCACAGCAGGGTCATCAAAACCCAATGCAAAAGCATTTGGCCCTTTTAGCTGCTCTGTCATTGATTCCCAAGCCGTACCTTCAACAGCCTTCTTAACAATATTGTTCTTGATAACATTGAAGGTGCAGCCCTGCTCTTTGATGGCGTTTCTGATGGATTCCATCTCTGCCACCGTAAGACCCGTATAGCTTGCAGCTATAAGGATCTTGGCATCCTTCAGCTTCTCCCTTAGCCTGTCGGCTAACTCAACCTTTCGCTCTCTCTTCAATATCCCCCTCCTTTCTTGGACGGGTCAAAAACTGGCCTCTTGCAGGCTACTTTAAAGCCCAAAGGCTACCCGCAGTCTTTGACCTCTCAAATTTTTATATATGTTAACGCTAAAGTGATTGCACATTTATTTTCACACTTGGAGAATGCGTCGTGGCTATATGGAAAGATTTTATATATCTTCCCTTTGCTGCAGCCGGTTTTGCCTTAATTACGGCATCATGCAGTGCCATTATATTCTCTTTTAGTTTATCGTTATCAAACGATCTTTTACCAACACCAACATGAATATTCGCCGTCTTGTCAACCCTAAATTCAACTTCACCTGCTTTTGCTCTCTTTACTGCATCTGCAACATCAAATGTAACAGTGCCTACCTTTGGGTTTGGCATAAGTCCTCTTGGACCTAAGATTTTACCCAAGCGTCCAACTATGCCCATCATGTCTGGTGTCGCTATTACCTTATCAAAATCAAGCCAGCCTTCTTTGGCAATCTTATCTGCGTATTCCTGACCACCAACATAATCAGCGCCAGCTTCTTCAGCTTCCTTAATCTTTTCGCCTTTAGCAAAAACAAGAACCTTAACGCTTTTACCTGTGCCGTGTGGTAAGGTTACTGAACCCCTTACGACCTGATCTGAATGTTTTGGGTCAACACCCAACTTCATATGAACTTCAACAGTTTCATCGTAATTGGCATACGCTATCTCTTTAAGAATCTTCAAAGCTTCATCTAAAGAATACTCTTTTAGATGATCGTACTTTTTTAATGCTTCAATGTACTTTTTACCTCTCTTTCCCATCGCTCTCTCCTTTCTTTAAAGAGCTCCCACTTCCTTCTAAGGAGTGGTAAAATCTGCTTTAGTTTTAGAAATCTTCAACTTCAACACCCATATTCATTGCCGTTCCAGCAACGGTCTTCATAGCCTTATGCAAATCATTGGTGTTTAAATCCGGCAATTTTATCTTTGCTATCTCTTCAAGCTGCTGTTTGGTAAGCTTTCCAACCTTAACCCTTGCAGGGTCAGATGATCCCTTCTCAATGCCCAAAGCCTTCTTTATCAGTGAGCTTGCTGGTGGCGTCTTTGTAATAAAATCAAAGGACCTATCAGCATACACCGTGATGATGACAGGCACTATATCGCCCATTCTATCCTTTGTAACATCATTGAACTTCTTGACGAAGTCCATAATATTTACACCATGCTGACCAAGTGCAGGACCAACCGGCGGAGCAGGTGATGCCTTACCAGCTTCTATCTGCAGCTTAATCTGGGCTACGACTTCCTTCTTACCCATTGCTCAAACTCCTTTATTCAACTTTCTCGACTTGATTGTAATTCAACTCAACCGGCGTCGAACGACCGAAAATACTTATCAATATCCTTAATCTACCTTTATCTACATCAACTTCTTCTATTGTTCCTGTAAAGTTAGCAAATGGACCATCCAATACCCTTACAGATTCACCCGGTTCAAACGATACAGACAATCTTGGAGCTTCTTTGGAACTCTCTACTCTCTCTTTAATCTGTCTTATTTCGTTTTCATCCATAGGAACGGGCTCTTTACCATAACCTACAAAGCCTGAGACAAACGACATACGCTTTACAAGGTTATAAAGTTTATCGCTCATCCTTGCTTTTACGAACACATAGCTCGGATAGAGACACTTCTTAACCTTCTCTTTCTTGTTGTTTTTTCTTATCTCAATAACTTCTTCTAACGGCACAAAGATCTCTTCAACATCGTCTTCAATACCGGCACTCTTCAGCTTATTTTCGAGCATAGATTTAACTTTCTCTTCATAACCAACCTGCGTATGGATAGCATACCACTTAAAATCGCTCATTTATGATAACCTTCTCTATTTAAAAAGTGATTGGAGCCCTATAGAAAGAAAATAGTCCAGCACACTCAAAATAAAAGCCACTATCACCGTGAACATAATCACAGAGATAGTGGCACTTGTAACTTCCTTTTTACCAGGCCAAACTACCTTCTTGAACTCTATCTTTACTTCTTCAAGAAAGCTTACAATCTTCTTCATCATAATAAAAAATGGCAGGCCAGGGAGGACTCGAACCCCCAACCAACGGTTTTGGAGACCGCCGCTCTACCAATTGGAGCTACTGGCCTGTA
>CAYTZD010000042.1:0-14727 GCA_964442345.1 uncultured Hippea sp.
ATTATAGATGCAAAAAGTGTCGCCGAAATAGAGAAGCTTCTGCCTGAAACTTAAAAAAGCGTTAAAATTAAATTACTTCCATCTGTTGTGCATCCAGAAATATTTGTACGGCTCTCTTTTTATCCACTCTTCAAATCTTCTATAAACCCTATCCATTACATCCTGCACAGCTTCCATCCTGGGCTTGTTCTCATCACACATTATAGGTTCTTCTATTACAGCTGTAAATATACCATTCTCTTCCTTTAAATACGCAGGCAAAATAGGAACCTTAAGTCTGCATGCAAACACTCCAACACTTTCGCTAACTTTAGCTTTTCTGCCAAAGAATTCAACCTTAAACGAACCATCGCCGCCAGCTTGATCTATCAAAATCCCAAGCACACTATTCTTTTTTAAAAGTTTGATAAACTCAAACGCACTCAAGCGAGACGAAAGCACCTTATTGCCGCAGGATTCTCTAACCGTCTCAACAACATTATCCACAAACTTCGAATCAATTGGCCTAACCATAATATACATCGGCTCCTTCAAGACAGAAAATCCACAAGCCAAAAACTCAAAATTTGAAAAGTGGGCTGTCGTGAATATAACACCTTTACCCAAAGATTTTGCCTTCAAGAAATTCTCATAACCTTCGACCCTGAAGTGTTTTTTTATAAAATCCTTATTACCCAAAAACTTTAGATTAAAGGCAATCATATCTGCAAAGTAAAAATAGCTTTTTAAAGCCAATCTCTTATAGTTGCCGCCTATCGCAAGCCTTATATTCTCCTGCGTTATCCTTCTTCTTTTTGGAAGTGCAATATAGACAATAAAAATCAGAAATCTAAACAAGCCCTTCAAAAACCACAAAGGCAAAAGTCTAAGAATTCTATAAATAATCATCTCAATAGCTCGTAATACAGTTTTTCAAGCTTTTCAACCTTCTTGGTGGCTGTTAGATTATCTATAGCAAATTCAAATGCCTTATTCCTTATACCATCAAGGTCAATCTCCAAAGCCTTTTCCATAGCCATTTTCAAACCATCAACATCAGGCTTTGCTATTATACCACGATTATCTTCTAAAAGTTCTGGAATTCCGCCAACATCCGTTCCTATCACTGGCGTTTTTAAAAGAAAGGCTTCTATCGCAACATTGGGAAAACTCTCCTTTAAAGATGGAATAATAAGCACATCAAAGCCAGCTATTAGCCTATAAGCATCAGGAACAAAACCAAATATCTTAACCCTATCTTCAACACCCAAAGAGATAGCCTTCTCTTTTAGCTTCTCTGTATCTCTGCCAACAAATACAAGTTTTATATCATCCCTTTTTAACCTTGCAAACGCCTGCAGGGCAATATCGTGTCCTTTAAAATCAGAATAATTACCCACAACACCAAAAACAAAACCTTCAAGCCCTATCTTTTTTCTTGATTCAGTTCTATCTACATCCTTTAGTTTCTCATAATCAACAGCACTATAAATCACCCTTATCTTTTTTGGGTTAACAAGATACCTTTTAAGCACATTTTTTACGGCTATAGAGTTTGCCAAAAACACATCGACGCGCGGATTGTGGTATTTAAACAAATCAACTGCAGGAAACATAACGCTTCTTTGGACAACAAGCTTCTCTTTCTTTCTAAACATACAGGCAATTAGACCTATCTTATGACCCTTTGAGTGATGTGTATGGACTATATCAACATCATTACTTTTAAGAAATCTCCTAACCCTAAGTGCAGATTCAAAGATTCTATCTTCATCAATAAAAACAAATTCTATTCCTTCACTTTTCAATCTCTCATAAACAGGTGAATTACAAACACAAGCCACCGATACCCTATGACCCTTCTTTTTCAAACCCAAAACATTTATTATTAGCTGATTTACGCCACCTGAAAAGTTGGTGGCAGATTCTATGTTTAATATGTGCATTCAAACTTTTGTTATAAAATTCTCTATGAATTCCACTATCTTTTCTATCTCATTTAAATCAACGACGGGAACGCCAAGCTCGACCTTCTCATCGCTTGCAACCATAACAATGTTCTTTATACCCTGCTCTATCAGATAACCTGTTGATGCCTGACTTCTGTGGACTTCTATCTTATGCAAATCTTCAAGCCTATATCCTTCTACAAACACAAGGTCAAACCCTTTAAACATACGCTTCAACTCCTTTAGCGGTATTTCTTCGTCCAAATCTTCAACCATCGCTATCTTGTCTTTACTTGCAAGAACAACCTTTTTTGCACCTGCATGCTTCATCCTATACGAATCCTTACCTGGATAGTCTATCTCAAAATTGTGTGCATCGTGCTTTATTGCACCAACCTTATAGCCTTTTTTGGAGAAAATCTTTATAAGCTTCTCTATAAGCGTTGTCTTACCAGAACCAGAATTACCAACAAAACCCAAAAACAGTGTCTTCATCTTTGGAGAAGCTCCTTGATAAACTGATAAGTCTTCTCTATTGAGCTTATTTTCACTCTCTCCTTTGGTGTATGCACACCCACCATATCGGGACCAACAGAGATTGCATCTATACCTTTAACCTTATCAATTATAATTCCACACTCAAGACCTGCATGTATAACTTCAACTTCTGGCTTTATGCCAAATAAGCTTTCGTATGTCTCAATTGCTTCTTTAAGCAGTTTAGAGTCATAATTCGGCGTCCATGATGGATATCTGCTGTGTCTTTTCAAATCAGCACCAAATTCCATAGCCACAAGCTCAATCAACATACCTATCTCGTTAAGACCGCTTTCTGATAAGCTCCTTTGGTTTGTGGCTATAAAAAATTCACTGTCTCTACTTTCAACAAGTGCAAGATTATTGGAAGTCTTTGGAATATCACCTTCAAACATCTCAAATACACCATGCGGCAGCCTATCCAACAGATCCACAAATTTCTTGAAACTCCCATGCTCAAATGGTTTCTCGCAAGCCTCACACCCTTCTATATCAACCTTAACATCTTCTTCAGGATACAACTCTTTTGCCTTTTTTAGCATCCTATCAACGGAAGATTTTAATATATCGTATGAGCTTGCCAATACTACAGCTTCACATCTATCGGGTATGGCGTTTCTTGCCTTGCCACCCTTTATCTCGCACAACTGCAAGCCATATATCGCATCCTTAAAAATCTCTTTCATTAATTTTATCGCATTCGCCCTATTTTTATTTATCTCAATCCCAGAATGGCCACCCTTTAGGTTATGCACAACTATTCTAAAAGCATTATTAAACTTTCTCTCTGTCCTTTTTGCAGGCAGGATTATCTCTGTATCTTCACCACCTGCACAACCCACAATAAATTTATTTTCTTCTTCAGAATCAATATTTATCATCCTGTTTGCTTTAAAAAAGCCTTCTTCCAAAGCCAAAGCACCTTTTAGACCAATCTCTTCATCGCTTGTAAACAATAACTTCAGATGTGGATGTTTAACAGTTTTATCTTCTGCAATAGCAAGAGCTATCGCTATAGCCACACCATCATCAGCACCAAGCGTCGTGCCATTTGCCTTCAGCCAGCCATTCTCTTCAATCACTTCAATCGGGTCTGTATCAAAGTTGTGCTTAGACCAATCTTCTTTTACACAAACCATATCCATATGACCCTGAAGTGCATAAACAGGTTTATTCTCATAGCCTTCTGTTGCAGGCACATCTATTAAAACATTCAAAGCCTTATCTGTTCTGCACTCAAAATTGTGCTCTTTAGCCCACTTACAAAGCCATTCTGCAATCTTTTCACACCTTGTTGAACATCGTGGAATCTTTGATATCTCTTTAAAAAGCTCTATTACCCTGCTCACATTAACAGCTCCTCAAATTCCTTTTTTTTCTGTTTGCATTCGTACATCATATCTTCTGCGCTCATACCCGGCACAAACTCAGAAAACGAGACATAATAATTGATTACCCTACTCCAACCCTTCATAAAGAACTCTTCCCTTGAGAGTTTATCTATCACATAATTCTTAACATATCTTTTAATCTCTGCAGAATACAAAGCAGGCTCTTTAATATCGCTTACAACAAAATAGAACGCATCTGGTTCTATCCTTGCAAGAAATTTTACCTCTTCCCTTTTTTTCAACGCTTCAGCCGTATAGATAATAATCTTATCGCCCACTTCCATAGAATATCCATAATTAATATAACTTAAGTTTTTTATATCAAGATAAAATACCACAAATCGTCTATTTTCCTTTATGTAATTTGTAACGGCATTTATGAACTGCTTTCTTCTTAAAAGACCTGTCATATAATCGGTCGTAAATATCTGTTCTCTTATCTTATCTATCTCTTCAGGGACAAACAATCTCTCTTTCTCTGTATTCTTCAAGTATTCGTATGCTTCCTTTAATGAATCTATTGATTTTTCTACTATTTTCTGATCAAGTTCATCTGCCATGTGTTTCTGTATAACTTCAATCGCCCTTTCAAGCTTAAGGCTTCTTCTGTATGGCCTATTTGTCGTTATAGCATCAAACACATCGGCAATAGCCAAAATCTTAGCACCTTCTGGGATCTCATCACACAATAAACCCTTAGGATAACCAGAGCCGTTGCAACGCTCGTGGTGATATCTTACCCAATCCGATATATCCTTAAATTGCTTTATATTCTTAATGATTTGATATGAAAATTCAGCATGATTCTTTATTATTTTATACTCATTGGGCGTAAGTTTGCCCGGTTTTAATAGAATATTATCAGGAATACCAATCTTACCTATATCGTGCAAAAGACCGGCCGTGTAAATCTTTTCCTGCTCAACCTGATTATAACCTAACGCTTTGGCTATACTTTTGGCATAAAATGCAACCCTTTGAGAATGACCCTTCGTATAAGAATCGCGTGCTTCCATCATACGAACGAAGGATTCAAGAAAGCTTTTGTGCATATCGACAAGCTCATTATTAAGCATAGAGACATTTTTCGAAGCAATCAGCATAAATGTAAGATGCACTGCAGAATTCTGAAGGGCAAGCTTATAATCCCTATCTATGTCAATCTCCCTATCAAAACCAAAACCAACGGCAACCACAACCCTGTTGTTAAATTTAACAGGGACAAAAAGCCCAGCCTTTATATCCATCTGTTTAGACATAACTGAAGGCCTAATCTGATATCTCTCAAGCTCATTGAAGCTTACAACATCGCCTATCGACTTCTCGTATATTTGATACAGTATAAAATCCTTTATATCATCTGTTATCTCAAAACTAAATTTTACTTCTAATCCATCATCTTCACTGTGTATGGCAACATATATATTCTCATCAGGAAAGATAAAACCAACAGCCTTAGCGTTAGTGATAAGAAGTATATTTTTAAGATAAGCAACAATCCACTCTTTTAATTCTTCCTTGTCGAAAAAGTTGGGAAGGCTTCTGCTGTAGAAAAACTCAAACTCCTTTGTCAATAAAGATAAAATTGTATTCGATGTCTCAATCTTGGACTTGTTATATAGCACAAAAGAGATAACCTTTGCGATGGCATGAAGTGTGGATATCTGATTCTGTGTAAACTTCTTCGTCTTATCAATTGTGGCTATCTGTAAAGCGCCAAACGATTTATCCTTAAAATAGACAGGCACACTTAACAAACTTTTTATATTCTTTTCCTTCCACTTCTCAGAACCAAATTCAGATTCTGAATAGTTCTTGATGATGTAATGTTTCTTCTCAGATATAGTCTTTATTGCAATACTATTATCATCAATCTCATTTTCTTTAAATATGTTATCTGAAGAATAACAGGTACAGCTATCTTTGCAACTTGCAAAGAATGCAACATCTACATTGAATAGCTCTTTAATTTTATTCAATATGGACAGCCAACCACTCTTATCAAACTCACCGCTATGTAAATCCTCAACAATTTCTAAAAATAGTTTTTCTTTCATTAATCGCTTTCAAAAAACGCCTTATAAGCCTTGTATGTCTCATACAGATCGCTTTTCGATGCAATCTCATACGGAGAATGCATAGAAATCAAGGCAGGACCACAATCCACAACATCCATATTCCATGCAGCAAGGTATTTGGCTATCGTTCCGCCACCACCTTCATCAACCTTGCCAAGCTCACCTATCTGCCAGTTTACGCCCGCATCGTTGAATATCTTTCTTATCTTGCCAACAAATTCGGCTGATGCGTCGTTTGCCATATATTTTCCGCCATGTCCTGTAAATTTTGTCAGAACAACACCGCCATTTATATAGCTTGCATTATCCTTCTCGTGCACTTCTTTATACATAGGATTTACAGCACCATTCACATCGGCACTTAAAACTTCTGAGTTTTTCAGAAACTCACCAACATTTTCAAAGGTTGGATTTATACCCTTCTTTTTCAAAATCTCAACAACTACATCAAGCAAAAATCTTGACTTTGCACCCGTATTGCCGTCTGAACCAATCTCTTCCTTGTCAATCATTAAGGCAACAGCCGTTTTATTTGAATTTGCATCAAAGAATGCTTCTTTTGAACAGTATGCGCAAATCCTATCGTCATGGCCGTATGCCGCAATCAAACCTTCATCAAAACCCACATCTTTTGGCTTAAATGCAGGCACAAGCGTAAGTTCAGCTGAGATAAAATCCTCTTCAATAATGCCGTATTTCTCATTCAAGATCTTCAAGATATTCAGCTTAACCGTATCCTTCTCTTCATCATCTATCGGGATACTTCCAACGATTAGCTTCATCTTCTCTGCTTCAAAGGCTTCCTTTACCTTCTTATCGTCCTGTATCTTATGAGAGAGATGCGGCAGAAGATCTGGCAAAACAAATATCGGGTCGTTATCGTCTTCTCCAACGACGATATTTAAAACTTCACCATCGCCTTTTACTATAACACCATGAATGGCAAGTGGAATGTTAAACCACTGATATTTCTTAATACCGCCGTAATAGTGCGTATGAAACAGCGCAAAACCCGTATCTTCAAATAAAGGATTCTGCTTTAGGTCAATTCTTGGTGCATCTATGTGGCTTGCTATGATTTTTGCACCAAAACCATCGCCAATTCTTATTAAAGCTATGGATTTTCCTCTATTAACGATAAAAAAGTCGTCCTTTTTTGCCCTGTTTTTGAATTCTTCTTCAACAAATTTAACGACTTCCCTTTCTGTCTTGCAGTTTCCTATAAACTCCTTGTATTTCTCAGCAAAGTAAAACACATTCTTATGATATTCACCATCCTTGCCAATCCAACCATTCTTGTTTTTATAAGATAACTTCTCTTTTAACTCTTTTATCTCATCCTTTGTCATTTTCTGCCCTCCTCTATCTCTTTGTATAGCATCTCTCTTAATTCTAACACCTTATCTATTGCAGCATCTTTATCTATAAGCTCTTTGTTTCTATCTCTTCTTAAAGAGACTTCGACCTTTCCATTCTCAAATGCCTTTTTGCCCACGATGACCCTTATAGGAATACCTATCAAATCCATATCGTTTAGCTTTATGCCTGCCCTTTCGTTTCTGTCATCGTAAAGCACATCAAGCCCTTTATTAATCATCTCATCGTAAAGCCTATCGCAGAATTCGACCAACTCTTTATTTCTCGTATCAAGCGATACAATCTCTATCTCAAACGGAGCAATGGAGATTGGCCAGATTATGCCATGCTCATCGTGGTTTTGCTCAATCGCAGCCTGTGCCGTTCTACCTATTCCTATACCATAACAACCCATAAAATATGGAATTGTTTTACCGTTTTCATCCAAGAATGTGGCATTCATCGCCTTTGAGTATTTCTGACCAAGCTTAAATATATGACCGACTTCTATGCCTCTAATCTTTTTAAGTTTTCCTTTTTTGCATTTAGGACAAATCTCACCTTCCTTTACAACCCTTAAATCAGCCAATTCACATGTAAAATCCCTGCCGTATTTTGCACCAACATAGTGATATCCATATTCGTTTGCACCAACTACCAGATTATTTCTATTCTTTATTCTGTAATCGCCAATAACCTTTATATTCTTATTTGGAAAGTTTATAGGTCCAATATAGCCCTTTTGAAGTCCTAATTCTTTAAGTTCATCATCACCTACCATCTCAAGTTCTATGCTGTCTGTAGCGCGCATAGCTTTAACAAGATTCAATTCATCATCACCTTCAATAAAGAAGCAGAATACATCACCCTTTTCGTTCTTATAAACAAGCGCTTTGGCAGAAAACTGTGGATCTGCATTCAAATATTCACATACATCCTTTATTGTCTCTTTATCTGGTGTTTCAACCTTTTTTAGTGGCAGTTCTTCTCCTGCTTCGTCTTCTAAGATACTTGTTGCCCTTTCTGTATTTGAAGCATAATCGCAACTATCACAGACGACTATCTCATCTTCACCTGTGCTGCTTAAAACCATAAACTCTTCTGAATCCTTACCACCAATTGAACCTGTATCTGCTTCAACACTTCTGAAGGCAAGTCCGCACCGTCTAAAGATATTATTGTAAGCAACGCGCATCTTTTCATAGCTTTCATCCATCCCAGCTTCGTCTTTATCAAAGCTGTAAGCATCCTTCATTATGAATTCTCGTCCCCTCATTAGGCCAAATCTCGGTCTTAGTTCGTCTCTAAACTTTGTCTGAATCTGATACAGATTTATAGGCATCTGCTTATAGCTTTTAACAAAACGCCTTACGATATCGGTTACAACTTCTTCATGCGTTGGACCAAAGACAAAATCCCTGTCGCCTCTATCTTTTATTCTAAGAAGCTCTTTGCCGTAATCGTTCCACCTACCTGATTCCTTCCACAACTCTGCAGGCTGAATAGCAGCCATTAAAATCTCAATCGCACCGGCTTTGTTCATCTCTTCCCTTACGATGTCAGACACCTTCCTTATCACCCTTAAACCCAAAGGTAGATAGTTATATATTCCGCTTGCAAGCTTAACGATAAAACCGCCACGCAAAAGCAAATTATGGCTTACAATAGCAGCTTCTTTTTGGTCTTCCTTCAAGGTATATATGAAACTTTTAGAGTAGCGCATCTTACATCTCCTAATCCCTTTTCTTAATTTTTTCTCTATCCGGTGTGTATATTATTGTTAATGTTCTCATGCCTATAACAGAGAGAATAACAATCGAATATGCAATAGCCTTTTTAAAGTCAAGCTCGTGATAAAATGTCGCTATCATCAACTCCCTTAAAATAAACACGACAGCCGCATCGGCAATATATGAAAGCTTTATTCTTTCAAAATCAAAGTATGAGATAGCTCCTCTGAAAAACTCTATTAAGACGAAAAGGTTTAATATCTCCTCTAAAGCCTTTGACATAGTTCTATTTGAAGGTGGAAAACTTACAAGCACATCCTTTAGCTCCCAAACAAGCCTAATTAAGTAAAAAACTATAACAATAAGAATTAAAATAGAAAGTATATATAAGATAACATCCATCGCCTTCTTTACAACACCTATCTTCACATTTGGCAGGATATAGAAAAAATGGATTAAGGTCAAGAGTAATAACAGCTATAACTTATCAAGAAAAAAAGAAAGGGAAGAAGGAAGGCTTTTAATCTTCCCTTTCTATCTTTATCTCTATAACCTTCGCTGGATGGGAAGATTTCTTCTCCACTAAAGAGCCTTTGCGTGCCATCTCTTCTTCTATTTTCTTTCTTAGCGCTTCTTCTAAATTTTCGATAACCTGATGCAGCTGCTCTATCTGTCTTTTCATTCGCATGATAATATCAACACCTGCTAAATTTACACCTAATTCCTGCGTCATCTCACGAATAAACTTTATATCTTCTATATCCTTCTCAGTAAACAGCCTTATATTGCCGGCTGTTCTTTTTGGTCGTATAAGGCCTTCCCTTTCATATTCCCTTAAAGTGTGCGGATGGATATTTAAAATCTCTGCAACCATACCTATCGTATAATAACCCTTTTTTACTCTCATGGCTTAACCCTCTAACGCCCTTTTTAGTTCTTCTGTCTCTTTTACATTTTTTGGAATATTGACCTTAACCTTAGCATACAGTGGCTCGCCGTTTACGCCTTTACCTTTAATCTTAAACACCTGATTGCATTGCGTTCCCTTAGGTATCTTTATCGTAACTTCGCCATCAAGTGTTCTAACCTTCGCAGAACCGCCAAATAAGGCAGTCGTCAAAGGTATCTCAAAGTTCGTATAAAGCTTACCATCCTTCAGCTCAAAATTTGGATCTTCCTTCACATTGACAATTATGTGCAGATCACCTCGACCGCCTGGTCCTGGCTGACCCTTGCCTTTAACCTTAAGCTTTGTGCCATTCTTAATACCGGCAGGTATTTTAACCTTTACCCTTTCGCCGTTAATATTTAATGTTACAGTCGTGCCTTTAACCGCATCTGCAAAGTCAAGGTCCATTGTATAATAGATGTCTGCACCCTTTGGTTCGTATGTACTTCTAAAGTTGGAATATCTCCCTGCGCCAAACAGGTTTTCAAACAGATCACCTATATCGAAATCCTTTGAGTTGTCGAAGTTAAAATCAAAGTGGAAATTCCTAAAGTTGCTAAAGTCGTAATTGGCATTGCCTTCGGACTCAAACCCAGCAAAGCCAAACTGGTCGTATTGCGCCTTTTTCTTAGGATCAGAAAGTATGGAGTATGCTTCGTTTATCTCTTTAAACTTCTTCTCCGCTTCCTTGTTATTTGGGTTTAAGTCTGGATGATACTTCCTTGCAAGTCTTCTATATGCTTTTTTTATCTCTTCATCGGTTGCGTCTCTTGAGACACCTAAAACTTCGTATGGATCCCTCATGGCTCACTCTCCTTTTTCTCTTAAAGTTGCACTTAGTAATATAACCTTAATAGTAGAATTGTCAAGGTTAGATAAGACGAAAAGTTCTTATATATAATAGGAAAAACAAAAAAACCAAAAAAATTTCACTTCTGACCTTGACAATATCGTTATCAGGGTTATATTTAGTCTTGAAAACAAAAAAAGAATGAAGGAGGTGAAAAGCCATGCTGAACGCATTAGAGCCTTTCAGAGAGTTAACAACTCTTCAGGAGAGATTAAACAAGGTATTTGATGACATGTTCCCAGGTGCTTTAAAAAGCAGAGAGACAAACGAATGGATACCAGCTGTTGATATCTATGAGACAAACGATGCAATAAATATCGAAGTTGAAGCTCCTGGAATGAAGCAGGAAGACATAAAGATTAACCTTGAGAACAACACTCTCACAATCTACGGTGAGAGAAAATTCGAAAAGAAAGAAGAGAACAAGAATTACTACAGAATGGAAAGAAGCTACGGTTCCTTCTCAAGAAGCTTCTTGCTGCCTGAAAATGTAAATGTAGAAGGCATTAAGGCAAAGTATAAGGATGGTGTATTGACCATCACATTGCCAAAGAAACCAGAATCCAAGCCAAAAGAGATTCCAATCGAAAGCGAAGAGAAGTAATGGCGGCAATGCTGAAAGGGGCTTTAAAGCCCCTTTTGGTTTTGCCGTCAAAAAATAAAAAATTTCTAAGGAGGAAGAGATGGATATAAACAGACTAACTGTAAAATCTCAAGAAGCCTTACAGGCTGCAAAAGAGATAGCAGATGCTCACAAGAATCAGCAGATAGGATCGCTACACTTATTAAGGGCTTTAGTCTCTGACAATGAAAGCGTTGCTGTCTCCATTTTGAAAAAATTAGGCATCGATGTAAGCGCATTTGCATCATACACGGACGAACTTATCGAGAAGATACCAAAGGTTGAGATGACAGGCTCCACATCTACGCAATTTTACATAACACAAGAGCTTGACGATGTATTCAAAAGAGCCGAAGAACAGATGCGCTTAATGGAAGATGAATATATCTCAGTCGAACACTTCTTGATTGCTTTATCTGAGAAGTGCGATGCGGCTGAAGTTTTCAAACACTTCAACATCAAAAAAGACGAACTTCTAAAAGCTTTAGTCGATATCAGAGGCGGCGTCAGGGTAACAGACCAAAACCCTGAAGAGAAATACGAAGCCTTGAAAAAATACGGAAGAGACATAACCCAGCTTGCAAGAAGTGGAAAATTAGACCCAGTTATCGGAAGAGACGAAGAGATAAGAAGAACAATTCAGATACTCTCAAGAAGAACAAAGAATAACCCTGTTTTAATAGGTGAACCAGGCGTAGGTAAAACAGCCATAGTTGAAGGATTAGCCCAGAGAATAGCAAACGGCGATGTGCCAGAAAGCTTAAAAGACAAGGTATTAATAGAACTTGACTTAGGTGCTTTAATTGCAGGTGCAAAATTTAGAGGCGAATTCGAAGAGAGACTAAAAGCCGTTCTAAACGAAGTAAAAAGATCCGAAGGCAAGATTATACTCTTTATCGATGAGCTTCACACCGTCGTTGGAGCAGGCGCAGCAGAAGGTTCTATGGATGCTTCCAACATGCTAAAACCTATGCTTGCAAGGGGAGAACTGCGCTGTATCGGTGCAACAACGCTTAAAGAATACAGAAAATATATTGAAAAAGATGCTGCACTGCAGAGAAGGTTCCAGCCAGTATTTGTAAAAGAGCCAAGCGTTGAAGATACAATCTCAATCTTGAGAGGCCTAAAAGAGAAGTATGAACTCCATCACGGTGTAAGGATAAAGGATTCTGCAATTGTTGCAGCAGCGGTTTTAAGTCATAGATACATAACAGACAGATTCTTGCCAGATAAGGCAATAGACTTAATAGACGAAGCAGCAGCAAGTCTAAAAACACAGCTTGAAAGTGATATCGAACCAATAGATAATCTAAACAGAAAGATTGCCCAGCTTGAGATAGAGCGTCAGGCATTAAAGAAAGAAAACGACGAAGATTCAAAGAAGAGACTTGAAGAGATTGAAAAAGAGCTAAGCCAACTCAAAGAAGAACTCAACCAGATAAAGGCAAGATGGCAGTATGAAAAAGGCCTTATAGAATCAATAAGGAAGATAAAAGAAGAGATAGACAAAGTAAAAACACAGATAGAGATAGCCGAAAGAAACGGCGACTTTGAAAAGGCAAGTGAATTAAAATACGGCAAGCTACCAACACTACAGAAAGAACTTGAAGAGAAACAGAAAGAGCTCAACTCAATAGAAAACAGACTGCTTAAAGAAGAAGTTACAGAAGAAGAAGTCGCTGCAATTGTATCCAGATGGACGGGTATCCCAGTCTCTAAGATGCTCGAAAGCGAAAAAGAAAAACTCTTAAAGATGGAAGATAAACTCAAAGAGAGAGTAGTAGGCCAAGACCATGCCGTAAAAGCCGTAAGCGATGCAATTTTGCGTTCAAGAGCTGGACTGTCCGATAAAAATAGGCCTATAGCATCGTTTATGTTCTTAGGCCCAACAGGCGTGGGTAAGACTGAGCTTTCCAAAGCATTGGCAGAATACCTATTTGACGATGAAAGAGCAATGATAAGAATCGATATGAGCGAATATATGGAAAAACACTCTGTTGCAAGGCTAATCGGCGCACCACCTGGCTATGTTGGATATGACGAAGGCGGACAACTCACAGAAGCTGTAAGAAGAAAGCCTTATTCTGTAATCTTGCTCGATGAGATAGAAAAGGCTCATCCTGATGTATTTAACATCCTACTGCAGGTGCTTGACGATGGAAGATTAACAGATTCCAAAGGTGTTACGGTTGACTTCAGAAATACTGTCATCATTATGACATCCAATATCGGAAGCGAATATCTAACGCGAATCAAGGGTGAACCAGGCACAGAAGCCTACAAAGTAGAGTTTGAGAAGGCAAAATTAGCCGTTGAAGAAGAACTAAAGAGAAGATTTAAGCCAGAATTCCTAAATAGGGTTGATGAGATTATCGTATTCAATCCGCTCGGCAGAAAAGAGATTAAACAGATCGTAAAACTTATGCTTAACAAGACGATGAAGAAGGTTGAAGAAGCCGGATACAAGCTAAAGGTAAGCGATGCTTTGATAGAGAGAATCGCAGATGAAGGATTTGATCCGGTATATGGCGCAAGGCCACTGAGAAGATACATACAAAACAAACTTGAAAACGCATTAGCAAGGGCAATCCTAAAAGGCGACTTCGTAAAAGGCGACACGATTTTTGCAGACATAGAAAACAACGAGATAGTCTTCAAAAAAGTCTAAGAAAACAAAGAAAAACTACAAAAGGGGCAGTCTATCGGCTGCCCCTTTTTTTATTTATCAACCTTGACTTTAAACCTTTAAGACCGATAATATAGTTAAAGATAGAATCAAGGAGGCCCAAATGAGTTATCCTGTAAAAGCAGAAGATAAAAAATATACCTACGAAGATTACAAGAATTGGCAAGACAGCGAGAGATGGGAAATAATAGATGGCATAGCATACAATATGACACCAGCACCCAAGATAAAACATCAAAGGATATCAAGAAAGATAAATGAAACTCTTTTTGCAAATAGAAACAAATTAAAGAATTGCGAATATTTTTTTGCCCCAACAGATGTGGTTTTTGATGAATTCAATGTCGTTCAGCCGGATATATTCATAGTTTGCGACAAAAACAAAATAACCGAAGACAACATAAATGGATCACCCGATTTAATCATAGAGATAGTGTCAAAATCAACAGAATTAAAAGACAGAAGGGATAAGAAAAACCTATACGAAAAATTCGGCGTTAAAGAGTATATAATCGTCTTCCCAGAAAGCGAATATGCAGAAAGGTATATTTTAGAAAACGGCAGATACACACCACCTGAAATCTTCAATTGGGACGAGAC
>CAYTZD010000043.1:0-14163 GCA_964442345.1 uncultured Hippea sp.
GCTTTCTCTTTTAGAAGTCCACCTTCGACCTTTATGCCTTTATTTCTTAGGTAATCCCATGACTCTTTAAATACAGGCCCTTCATCAAAGCCTATCTCTCTTGCATAAGAAGATGGTGCGCCGAATACGATTCGCTTTATGCCACTCCACAAGCATGCGCCAAGACACATAGCACACGGTTCGGACGATGAGAATAGTTCAAAATAACCAATTTTGGATAAATCATAGGTATTTAATTTAGTCTGCGCAATTGAAAATGCTACTATCTCTGCGTGTAAAACGGATAATCTGTTTTGTAAAACCAAATTAACGCCACAGGATATAAGCTTACCGTTTTCTGAAAATATGGCTGCTCCAAACGGTCCGCCACCGTTTTTCATATTTATTTTTGCAAGGTTTATTACAAATTCCATCTTCTCTGTATCGTTTGAGAAGGTTTTTTGTTTACACTCTTTATTCAGCCAATCTGGAAGTTTGATTATTATCTCTCTCATTTTTATACTTCTTTCTCACATATTCTATTGCTTGAATCTTGTCTTTTATTTTACCCAAAAGCTGCATATTGAAAACATCCTGAATAATCTCAGAGAATAACTTTGAAGGTTTAAATCCAAGATCTATCAAATCTTTGCCTTTTATTAGTGGTTTTCTGTGCATCAGATCTTCTAAATAGAGAAGCACCCTATCTTTGTTGTCTGAAAGTACATACAAAGCCAAAACACCTTCAATTGGCATAGAAGATAAAGCGTTGTAAATCTGAAGGTTATCCACATTCTCTTTTTTTATTACACCGTTTGCCTGTGGTAGTTTGTTTGTGATTTTTTTTATCTGTTCTAATGTTGACTCATCTGCTCCTATAATTTTGCAGAAACTTCCAGTTCTTCTGAATAGATATTCAAGCACAATCAAAAACACCCGTTCTCTTTTGATGTCTTTATCTTTGCAAAATAGCGAACAACTTTTTACAATCTCTTCTGTCTCTTCTAAGTAATTCAAAATTCTTTCGTCAATTATAAATCTGTTATCTAAAGCCCTTATTAGCCTGTAGCTTTTTAACATCTCAAAACTTTTTCTTACATTGTTGTTATTTAATATGTGGACTATCTCATGAAATATCCTAATTCTTTCAACCTTCTTCACAACGCCCAAATCAACGGCTGTTTTGATTAATCTATCTGTCTGTTTGCCTATCTCAAAGCCAAAGCGGGCAGCAAACCTTACAGCTCTATACATTCTTGTTGGGTCGTCTATGAAGCTTAACATGTGTAAGACCCTGATTTTTCCGTTTTTTATGTCGTTTAACCCGCCAAAAAAGTCAAGTAATTCTCCAAATTCGTCGTGAAGCTTTACGGCTAAAGCGTTTATGGTGAAGTCCCTTCTGTATAGGTCTAACTTTATTGAGCTTTTTTCGACAACCGGTAATGCGCCGGGTAAGGTGTAATACTCTTCCCTTGCCGTTGCTATATCTATCTTTAAGCCATCCGGCGTTATTATTGTGGCCGTTTTGAATCGCTCATGCGTTGCTATTTTGCATGAGTATTTTTTGGCGAACTCTTTGGCAAATACGATACCGTCGCCTTCTATAACTATATCAACATCAAGGTTCTCTTCTCCCATTATAATATCCCTAACGATACCACCAACTAAATAGCTATTGAATCCAAGTGTTTTGGAAAATGTACCTATTTCTGTAAGCCATTTTAAAACATTAGACGGAAGGATGCTTTTTATCTTTGATGATATGTTTTTAAGTTGTAATGGCTTTTCTCTGTTTATGCTTTCGGTTAAGAATTTTAGTATGTTTGTGCGTGTTATAACACCTGTAAGCTTACCATCTTTTAGGACGGGTATAAGTCTTTGTTTCTCATCAAGCACTATCTCTTTTACGATGTTGAAGCTTGTCTCTTCATCAACGGTTTTGATCTCTGTATTCATTACAAGTTCTACCGGTTCATTCTCCATCTTGTGGAATATTGCCTTATTTATCACCTGTCTTGTTATTATGCCTTCTGTTTTGCCTGTCTGTTTATCAACAACCACTAAAGCATTCATACCGCTTTTTGATAGTATATCATTTACTTTGGCCAATGTGTCGTCTGTGTAAACATACTTTGGTGGAAAACTCATTATATCCTTTGCCTTTATCTTCTCCATTAGCTCTAATTTTATTATTTGACTTAGTCTTTCTGTTATCTCGATTAGTGTTGCATTTTTGATTGTGGCACTTGCAGCCTGCGGGTGTCCGCCACCGCCTATCTCTTTTAGCATCTTTGAGACATCTATTTCTGGGTCGTTGGATCTGCCTATTACATAGATTGTCGTTCCCATCCTAAAGATGCAGATTGCAGCATTTGTGTTGTCTATGCTCATTATCTTTGAGACAGCAGATGCGACATTGGATGTGTATTCATCAAGCGATGCAAACGAGAGTAAAATCTTTTTGTTGTGGATTTCATAGATCCTTTTATTTCTGATAAGCTCGTTTAAGATAATTATCTCTGTCTCTGTTAAGGCTTCTTCAAGTAAGCTTTTTACTGTTTCTAAATCTGCACCTTTCTCAAGCAAGAAGGCTGCTGCTTTTATGTCGTTTGGTGTTGTTGATGTAAATGTCAGTCTGCCTGTGTCTGCATAGATGCCAAGCATAAACAGTGTTGCTTCTTCTTCGTCTATTTCGATGTTTTTTTCTATTATTTTCTCAACAAGCTGTGTTGTATTTGCGCCGTAATTGACAAGATAGCTCTCATCGCACTCTAAATCGCCATCTTTATGGTGGTCATAACAGATTATTTTTACATTATTTAGCAATTGGACAAACTGCGGTTCTATGCGTTTTGATGAGTGTGTATCAACAACAATAAGCGTATCGACTTTTTCTGGTTCAAACTCTTTATCTTCCATAAACGGATATATCAACGATTGTAAAAGAAACTGCTTCTTTGATGTGTGCTGAATCTTTGGAAAGAATATGGTTGCATCAGGGTACAGTTTTTTTGCTGCTACACAGCTTGCTATTGCATCAAAATCTGGGTTTTTATGTGCCGTTATAACCTTCACGCCTTAATCTTACCAAAAAATCATCTTCTAAACCAGCTTCTTTAAATCCTTTTGCCCTTAGAATGCACGAATCGCATTTGCCGCAGGGTATCTCTTTTCCGTTATAACAGGAATAGGAATAGGAATAATCTGCATTATGTTTTTTACCAAAGAGAATTATCTCGGATTTTTTCATCCTTATCAATGGTGTTAAAATTTTAAATCTTTTGCCTTCGACTCCTGCCTTTGTGCCTAAATTTATTGCCTTTTCGAATGTGTTTAAAAATTCGTCTCTACAGTCTGGATAGCCTGAATAATCCAGCATATTCCAGCCGCCTATGATATTTTCTATCCCATACCTTTCAGCCATTGCTGCAGTTATAGATAGAAACACTCCGTTTCTAAATGGGACATAGGTTATGGGTATGCTGTTTTCTATCTCTTTATCGCTTCTGTTTGTTGGTACTTCTATTGATGGGTCGGTTAAAGCGCTGCCACCAATTTGCGATAAATCTATATCGAAATAGTGGGCATAAACCTTTTTGCCTTTAATCTGTTCTGCTATTTTTAGTGTTTTTTTTGAGTAATCTATCTCGATGGAGTGTCTTTGTGCATAGTAAAAGGTAATTGTGTGCACTTCGTCAAACTCATCCAATGCCCAGAATAGACATGTGGTTGAATCAAGACCGCCAGAATAAATCACTATTGCCTTTTTCATTTTTTATACTCCTTTTCTTTCTCCGTATAGAATTTTGTGCAACTGCGGAATAATGCGAATATTTATATCGTACTGTTTTGCTTTTTCTATGATGTTTCTTGTCTTTTCAAGGTATGAATCTAATGTGTCATTAAACCAGATAGGCTGAAGTGTTATCTCTTTTAAAGAGAGTTCTTCTGCAAGTTCTATCTCTTTTTCAAAATTTTCTTCAACCACGAATTTAAATTCAATACTGTTTGCTGACTCTTTCATTCTAAATAGAACTTCTCTGTCCAATGCGAACATTTTAGGGCTTACGACAATGTGTCTGAATAGCTTGATACTTTTTTGCGGAAAAACAGTGCCGTTTGTTTCAAGGAAATAGTTGTAATGCGGGTATCTCTTTATGAAATGTGCCATGAAGTCGTCCTGAAGTGCGGGTTCACCACCTGTGAATATTACATTTTCTGTTTTAAATTGTGCTATTTGAGAGTATATCTCATTATCCGAAAGTTCGTCTGTGCAGTTAATGGCATACTTTGTATCACAGAAATAGCAGTTTAGATTGCATCCACACAGTCTTATGAATGCTGCCTTTAAGCCTATGAATTTGCCTTCTCCCTGAATTGAGAAGAAGATCTCGCTAACCTTTGCCTTCATAGGAACTGTTTATAGAAAAAAACTAAAGCCTTTACAAGATATTTTTGTTGACAACAGTAGAAATATACTTTAAAAAATTAAAAAATAGGAAGGTGTGTGTTGATAACATGCTTGAAGAGCTGAGAAAGTGGTTTTTTTCTCGAAGCATACGCTTTAAAATAATCGGTGCCTATATTGTCTCTATAGTGTTAATAGGCATAGTAGGGTATTCTTACTATATCGTTGGAAACATAAGATCCTTAAACATAGAAGCAGAAGAATACAAAGAGAAGCTAATAGACAGCCATAAAAATACAGTAAGAAGCACGGTTAATATTGCCATAAGTGGTATAGAGAAATACTATGAAGCCTTCAAAAATGGAGAATACAGTGAAGATACAGCGAAGAAAAAGGCTATAAAATTTGTAAATTCAATCCGATACAACATAGGAAAGAATATCTCTATCTATGACTATGTGTGGATAAATACGATTGATGGCATAATGATACTTGATCCGCCAAAACCGTCTTTGAACGGTAAAAATGTTTGGGATTTGAAGGATAAGAATGGCGTATATCCCTTTAGAGAGATGACAAGGGTGATAGAAGCTCAAGGTGGTGGATTTGTTAGTTACTGCTGGCCTAAGCTTGGAGAAGATAGCAATATATGTTATCCAAAGATCTCATATGTTGGATACTTCTATCCATGGAGATGGGTTGTAGGCAGTGGTTTTTATCTTGATGATATAAATAAAACGATAGAAGCTTTTAAGAAGAGAAGAGAAAGAGAGATACTGCTTACCACACTTCATAGTATTCTTATAGGTGTATCTATAACAATTTTAGCCACTATTGCGTTTATGTTAATTATAACGGATGTTGTAGGTCATCTAAAGAAAATGGGAGAGTTGTCCAAAAAGCTTGTTGAAGAAGAGATTTCACCAGAATTAAAACTGCCTTATAAGGGATCCGATGAACTTGGTATGCTTATTAAGAATCTAAATAGATTTGTAGATGAGAATTACAAGCTGTTTCTCTTTAAGAAGACAATTGAAGATGATATTGATGTAAATGCCGTATATAAAAGGATTTTTGATTTGATTAAGGACGAATTTGGCATAAAGCAGTTCAATGTTTTTGAGATTAACAATAGCAAGAATGCGATGAAGCAGGTAAGTGTATATGGCAACGAAAAGATGATGTGTAAACAGGATATACTGATTGACTGCACACTTTGTAGGGCCACAAGAACGGCAAAGGAAGTTAATTCGTTCTTAGAAAAAGAAGTTTGTTTAAGCTTTCTCTATGGTAAAGAAAAAAACCATATCTGTATTCCATTAATGGTTGGTGGAAGTGTTGGCGGTGTTGTTCAGCTTGTTTTTGACGAGAAACAGAAGACAAGAGATATACACTCGAAAGTCAAAAGATTAAAGATTTTCTTAAAAGAAGCAGCGCCGGTCGTTGAAGCAAAAAGACTTTTAAGTCAGCTTAAAGAATCAACGATGAGAGACCCATTAACAGGTCTTTACAACAGAAGGTTTCTTGATGAATTCGCACAAACATTTGCAGCAGGCATAAAGAGAAGAAATACAAGTGCCGGCATTCTTATGTGTGATATAGACTTTTTCAAGCAAGTTAATGATGTGTATGGGCATAATGTTGGCGATGAAGTCCTAAAAAGCGTTGTTGGGGCTATTAAGAAATCCATCAGGGAATCCGATTTAGCTATAAGATACGGCGGAGAAGAGTTCTTAATTCTGCTTAACGATGTTGATGATGACTTGGCTTTGGATATCGCAGAACGCATAAGAAGTGAAGTTGAACAAACGGAGATTACCGTTCAAGGTAATATATTGAAGAAGACATTAAGTATAGGTGTCTCTATCTTCCCGAAAGATTCAAAGAACTTATGGCAGTGCATAAAATTCAGCGATGTTGCTATGTATAAAGCAAAGGAGAGCGGCCGCAACAGGGTTGTAAGGTTTGAACCGTCTATGTGGACGGAAGATGGTTATTGACGGTTTGTTTTTGAATCGATGTAAATGGTAACAGGCCCGTCGTTTATTAAATGCACTTCCATGTGAGCTGCGAATATGCCTGTTTGCACTTCAACATTGTACTCTTTTGTGCATATCTGGTTGAACTTTTCATAAAACTGTTTTGCCTTTTCTGGTTTTGCCGCATAGAAGTATGAAGGTCTGTTGCCTTTTTTTGTATCTGCTGCAAGTGTAAATTGGCTTATAACAAGAAGTTTGCCACCTATATCTTTCAATGAAAGGTTAAATTTGCCATTTTCATCTGAGAATATTCTCATATTGACTATCTTTTTTGCCATGTATTTTATATCTTCTTCTGTGTCGTCTTCGCAAACACAGAGAAGAACAAGCAATCCATTATCTATTTTGCCTGTTATTTTGCCATCAACTTCAACATATGCCTTCTTTACGCGTTGAATTACCGCTCTCATATCTTTAACAATTTTAGGCTGTTTAGCTGTCTGCCTAAATACTCCTGCGTCTCTTTTATTAAAGTATTCTTCAAAGCGATAAGTGCTTTTCTATCGGTTGATTTTGGCAGTTTGGGCTTCTTTTCTATTATTTCCTGCAGTATCTCTATTTGATAAGGCGTGAAAATGTCTTGCTTTAGTATGCCATTTTCTTTAAGAAAGAGATACAAAAAACAGATTAAAGAAAAAAGTCCGTCCCACTCTTTGAGTCTGTTTAGACATTCTATAAGAAGCCCAAAACAACAGTTTGCTCTGTATGATATCTCCAAAAGCAGCATGGCTACAGAAAGCTTAGAGAACGACTCCCTTATCTGTTCAAATCTGTCTATGATGTTTACTGAATCCACTACAAGGTATGGTTTGTTTGAGTTTTTTATTCTGCCTTCCACTTCCATAAGCACAAGAGTATCGATGTCTGTATGCCTGCCGTAAATTAAAAGATCTACATTGCCATCTTCTCTAATTGCTTTTACGAATAGTTTGTTGCCCATATCAACACAGTAGGTGCTGATACACTTGAACTTAAACATATCTATTTATATACTTTTCTTTAGCTGTAAGCAAAAAATTTTAGTGGGGGATGCAATGATAATAGTTACAGGTGGTGCTGGTTTTATAGGAAGTAATATTGTAAAAGGGCTTAACGAGAAGGGCATAGATGATATACTAATTGTTGACAATCTAACCAACTCTGCCAAACACTTAAATCTAAATTCGCTTAAGTTTGTAGATTTTATTGATAAGGAAGAGTTTTTAGAAAGGTTAAACGATTTTTCAAATGTTGAGATTATATTTCATCAGGGTGCATGCTCTAATACGCTTGAGAAAAACGGTAAATATATGATGAAAAACAACTATGATTACTCAAAAGCGCTGCTTCATTATGCACTAAGTAAAAATATAAGATTCATATACGCATCAAGTGCTTCTGTTTATGGGCTTGGTAAAAAGGGATTTGAAGAGAAGAGAGAGAACGAATATCCGTTGAATGTATATGCTTTCTCAAAATTTATCTTTGATAATTATGTGAGAAGGATTGGCTTTGATAAGGCAAATCAGATTGTTGGTTTGAGATATTTTAATGTTTATGGGCCAAATGAACACCATAAAGGCAAGATGGCATCGGTTGTTTATCATTTTCATAATCAGATACTCTACGATGGGACGGTAAAGCTATTTGAAGGTAGCGAAAACTTCAAAAGGGATTTTATCTTTGTTGGTGATGTGGTTAAAGTAAACCTTTTCTTTATGGAGAACCCATCAAAAAGCGGCATATTCAATGTAGGAACATCTAAAGCGGAGAGTTTCTTAAAGATAGCTCAAATAATGAGCAAGCTTTATTCAAATGTGCGAATAGAGTATATCAAGTTTCCCGAAGAGCTTAAGAAAAAATACCAGACATACACATGTGCAGATTTAAAGAACCTAAGAGAAGCTGGATATAAAGATGAATTTGTCTCTCTTGAAGATGGCGTTAAAGCCTATGTGAAGGTTTTAAAAGAGAGCGACGGTGTCTGGGTCTGATTTTGTTGACAATAATGGTAAATTTTAATATACATTCCCAAAAGAGTAAGGGGCTGTAGCTCAGCTGGGAGAGCGCCACGCTGGCAGCGTGGAGGTCGGGGGTTCGAGCCCCCTCAGCTCCACCAAGAAGGAGAATGACGATGAAAGAGAAGATAGAAAAAGTATTTGCGTTGGTTGAAAAAGTAAAAGAGCTTGATATTGAAGCTTTCTTGGTTGATGCAAAAAGAAAGGTTGAAGAAATAGCAGAGAATCCAGGTCAGTTTGCATTGAATAGCATCTTGCAGTTGAAGCTCGCTTATCAGATGATAGAGTGTTATTTTCACAAGGAGTGCGCACTTCCCTGGAGAACGGTAATTGCCGTTGTTTTGCTTTTGATGTATCTGATAAATCCGTTTGATATAATTCCTGATTTTTTGCCGGGTGTTGGTTATCTTGACGATGCTGTAGCTGTTGGCGTTGCCCTTAAATTTATCAGAGATGATTTAAAGGAATATGCCATAGCCAAAGGGTTAAACCCTGCTGACTATGGCTTATAAACGCTATTTTCTTATCCATCCTGTAGCAGTTTGGATATAAGTGCCTTTTGGTGCGGTATCCTGCCACTGTTTTGCAAATATTTTCTTTACCCTGTCTATTTGTGAAGACGGTATGTGAAGCGCTTTAGCAACTTCTTTGTAAAGCAGATTTCTGTCGCTGTTTTCAGCATTGACTAACTTCTTTAGCTTTAGCCTATCCCTTAGTGATGTTGGCTGTTTGTAGATCTTAACGAATCCGTTTAGTGTTTCACCTAAATAGCCGTTCTGATAAAATGGTTTCATCTGAGTGTATCTTGCCTTCATGCGTTGTTTTATGGCATTTATCGTGGCATTTGTCGTATTTAGAACATCACTGGCATAAGCCTTTGGAATGATGATTCTAAAGAATAGAGACTGTGGCGGAATGTTTTGTTGTTGATTGGTTTTTTCGCTTCTTATTTCGTTGACAATCTCTTTTGCCTTCTTCCTTACTTCCTGTGCAGGGAAATAGATATTAACCGTTACGCAAGCATACAATAGAAGTGTTGCCATAACCCATAAGAGTTTTGCCTTTCTCATCCTTTATCACCTCCTTTCTTTTTTATTGCTCTTTTTACCCTGTTTATAAAATCGTTCCATTCTATTTTGTTATCCGTATTCATATTGATTACGCTTACACCTACTAAAAAACCCTTCTTTACAATATATTCTTTATCACCTTCTTTGTAAAGTCCGTGCAGTGAAAAGATGTTGTTTTTCAATGTTGCTTTAAAGCCTATACTTGAATAGGCGAAGTTTTTAAAAAACGGTATGGCTATGGTTGCTATTCCGCCGCCGACCTTTGATATGCTGTTTACTGCCTTTAAGGATATCCTTTTGCTTGTGCCTTTGACATCTTCTGTCTTAACAAGCATCTCAAACTCAAGCGGGTTTTTGAAGTTTACAAGCTTTAAGTTTTTGACATATCCTTCAACAAATCCTGTGATTTTTCCAAAATCGGTCATATCTGTGAGTTTTTTAAGGTTTATATGCTTAAAGGTTATATTGCATGCAAGCGTAGGCAGTTTGCTTGGAATTAGCTTTATATCCTTTATTTTTAGATAACCGTCAAATATCCTTATTGTAATATTACCCAATATGTTTATAAGCTTGTCAGTTCCTTTGATTTTTAGATCTGCTGTTGCTTTGGCTATATCCGTGTTTGCATAAGCCTTTATTTTTGAGCTCTCTATCTCTCTTTTTGCAAGATTTAAGGTTAAATAGAATGGTTCTATTTTTGCCTTGTTGCTTTTTATGTTTACTTCTAAATTTAGAGTGCTGTTATTCGTAGCTGTTTGAATGCTTACTTCTGAGATTAGTTTGTCTGCCTTGATTCTTTCAATCTTTATGTATCCCTTATGCTTTAGTTTTTCGCTTGCTGCTACAGCCGTGTTTATTTCTATGTTTTTTGCTTCGATATTTTTGTATTTTGCTTTTAAGACTTCTGCTTTTAGAAAAGCTTTAAATTGTTTGCTGTTTTTGATGTTTAGCAGAATTATGGCTTTCTGTTTGCCTTTGAAGCTTAGATTATTTAAGAATTCGTTTTCTGTTGCAGAGATAATAAAGTCCCTTGCTGCTGTTAGGTTGTCTGATGCTATTTTCAGATTTATTCCCTTTTTGTTTCTGCTTATGTCAACTGTGCCAACCTTTTTTATCTCTATATGGGCGCTGTTTTTGTCTATATATATGGTTGATTCTGTTGGGTATAAGGAGAAATCCATATAGTAATTTTCATAAACAATTGCCTCACCTTGAGTTATTTTAAGGTTGACCTTTTTGTCTTTGAATAGAAGACTGCCTGCGATGTCTTCTGAAGTGAATAGCTTACAGTCTGAGCTTAGGTTGTCGAAGGATAGAGTAAGTAATTTTTTTTTAAATCGAAGGATGCATCGGGAATATTGAAATTAAGCTTATTGTCAACATTTACTTTTAGAAGTGTTATTCTTGCTTTTTTCTGTTTTAAGGATATGGTTGCCTTTGATATGTTGAGAGAATATTTGTCGTAGTCTGCATGCATATTCAGTGTGTCGATGGATCCAAAACTAACAGAAAACGGCGATAGTTTAATAAGAAGGTTTGTTATGTAGATGGACTGCTTTATAAGCAGATGCGCTTTTCCATTTGTGAATTCTATCTTTTTTGGTTTTATAAGCATTTTTGGGATTAAGATGGACTTAGAAGAGAGATTTAATTCTCCTTCTGCCTTTTCTATCTCTGCAGTAAGCAGAGAATCCTTATTCTTAAAAATTACTATGCCTGATAGTTTTATGGTTTTATCTGTTAAATTTATGTCCATTTTGCTTATGTCTATAGTGTTTTCTTTCGTTGTTAATCTTAGCGTTAAGTTATCTATCCCTACATTGCCGATTTTTAGCGCAGGCAGCAAGAAGCTTGAATTTTTTGATTTGTTTTGGCTGTTTAGGTTTATCTCTATTGTTGGGTTTGTTAGTTTTAGATTTAGATTACCATTTTTATCTAAATTGGCTAAAAATTCGTCTGCATTGGCTTTAATTTTGTCTGTTTTGATGCTAAAGCCCTTTATGTTTATGCTTGAGGCTGATTTTATATTTAATTTTTCAAAGCTTGATGTGATATTGTATTTTTTTAGATACGCATTTATGGCTATCTTAAGAAGAGATGAACTGTTTGTAAAGGTTATATAGCTTAAAAGAATTAAGATTATGGCACTTAGACCAACTATCGTTGCGATATATGCCGATTTTTTCATTTTATCAACCTTATCTCTTTTCCATTCTGACTTATTATACCTTTATTTTTCAGTTTTTTAAAGAGTCTTGATAATGTTTCTGCTGATACACCTATGGCTGTTGCAAGCTCTTTTTTTGGTATATTTAGAATAACCGTATTTTTTTCGTCTTTCAAATTATTTAGATAGCTTATAAGTCTTTCTTCTGCATCATCAAGTGATAATTCTTTTATTCTTTTTGTCATAAAGTTTAATTTCTGAGCAAAAACACCCAGTAGCTTCATTGCAAATTCGGGATTCTCTTTTATCTTTTCGAACAGTTTACTTGAATTTATCTCAAGCAGAAGAGAATCTTCAATCGCTTCTGCGCTAACGGGATATGTATCCTGCAAAAACAGGACAATCTCTGCAAATGTTTCACCCTTTTCCACTATGTTTATGATGGCTTCTTTGCCATCTTCTGAAGTTTTAAACAGTTTTATAAGGCCCTTTACAACGAAAAACATACTATTGCCTTTTGTATTTTCAAGAAAGATAATTTCCTTCTTTTGCTTGTTTATAAGCCACGATACAGCATTTATATCATTGATAAGTTTGTCATCTTTTATATCAAGGGTATCTAAAAATAGTTCTATCGCTTCCCTTTTGTCCATTCTTGACCTAAATCAATTATTTTTTATTAAAAAAGTATATATTAATAAGCAGAAAAAAACAAGGAGGTGTGAACATGTCAATGTTCTGTTTTCAATGTCAGGAGACTTTAAGGAATCAAGCATGCACAGTAAGAGGTGTATGCGGCAAGGACGAACGGGTAGCAAACTTAGAAGATGTGCTCGTTTATGTGTGTAAGGGTATAAGTGTTGTTGCAAAAAAGGCTGGTAAGGTTGATAAGGAAGTAGCTCACTTTATAGCAAAGGCTCTATTTACAACCATCACCAATGTTAACTTCGACGAAGATAGAATCGCAGATGTAATCAGGGAAGGTTTAAGGCTAAGAGATCAGCTTAAGTCAAAATACAATATAAGCGATGAAGGATTGCACGATTCTGCCACATGGAATGGCTCAACAAAGGAAGAGTTTTTGGCAAAATGGGATGTTGCAAAAGTTCCAGCAGAGACAGACGAAGACAAAAGGTCTTTGAAGGAATTAATGATTTATGGTCTTAAAGGTATAGCTGCATACGGAGAACATGCTTTAGTTTTGGGCTATGAAGACCAAAGTGTTTGGGATTTTATGATTGAAGGTCTTGCAGCAACAACAGAAGACCACACCGTTGATGAATTGATAGGTCTTGTAATGAAGACAGGTGAAGCTGCTGTTAATGTTATGGCTTTACTTGATAAGGCAAACACTGAAACCTACGGCCATCCAGAGATTAGCGAAGTTAATCTCGGCGTAAGAAACAATCCAGGTATTCTCATATCAGGACACGACTTAAGGGATTTAGAAGAGTTGCTTGAACAGACAAAAGGCACCGGTGTAGATGTTTATACGCACGGTGAGATGTTGCCAGCAAACTACTATCCCGCATTCAAGAAATATGAACATTTTGTTGGAAACTACGGTAATGCATGGTGGCAGCAGGATAAAGAATTTGAAGCATTTAATGGACCAATTTTGATGACTACAAACTGCCTTGTGCCACCGAAGGATAGCTATAAAGATAGGGTATTTACGACAGGTAATGTAGGATTTCCGGGCGTAAAGCATATCGCAGACAGGGTTGATGGCAAACCAAAGGATTTCTCAGAGATTATAGAACTTGCCAAAAAGTGCAAACCACCAACGCCACTTGAAGAAGGTAAAATAATCGGTGGATTTGCACATGAGCAGGTGTTTAAGCTTGCCGACAAGGTTGTTGAAGCTGTTAAAAGTGGCGCTATAAGAAAGTTTGTCGTTATGGCTGGATGCGACGGCAGGCATAAGACAAGAGAATATTACACAGAATTTGCAAAAAAACTGCCTAAGGATACGGTTATTCTGACTGCAGGATGCGCAAAATATAGATACATCAAGCTTAATCTTGGCGATATAAATGGCATTCCAAGGGTGCTTGATGCTGGCCAGTGTAATGATAGTTATAGTCTTGCTGCTATAGCATTGAAGCTTAAAGAGATATTTGATCTAAACGATATAAACGAATTACCTATTGCATACAATATTGCATGGTATGAGCAAAAAGCTGTAACCGTTCTTCTTGCACTTCTCTATCTTGGCGTTAAAAATATTAAGCTGGGTCCAACCTTGCCTGCATTCTTCTCTGAAAATGTAGCTAAGGTGCTTGTTGAGAAGTTTAATATCTCAACAATTAGCGATGTTGACTCTGACATGAAAGAACTAATCGGATAATACTCACCTGCCCCCTGACTTTAGGGGGCTTTTTCAAATCGATAATCGCAGCAAGTTAAAGATATAGATGTTGGATTTTAAAGTCTAAAGATAAACACAAAGCCACTCTCTAACAATCTAATAAATACTTTGCATTCCGATACATTTTTCTAT
>CAYTZD010000044.1:0-14151 GCA_964442345.1 uncultured Hippea sp.
CCAATCTTGTAATTTTTTCGGCTTTTTTATATCTTCTTGTGATGAGCAAATTCAAACGATTCTTATGGATAGGGTTTTTTATATCTCTTTTGTTGCATCTTCTCATTATTTTGCTTTTTGCCAATCTGTTTAAAATCAAAACACAACAAAGACAAAAAGAACGGCAGCCAGCTATAGTGGATATAATAACCCTACCAAAAACCAAAAATAAACCAAAAACAAGTAAAGAAAAACATAAGATTGCTGCAAATATATCAAAAAAAGGCACATCCAAAACATTCTCAAAGGAAGAGAAAATTCCATTCGGCGTTAAAAAGCCAAAGATTCCAACAAACAAGACAAAAAGAGAAAGCAAAAAGAACATAAGCGCACATCAAAAGAAAGGCAGGCAGACACCAGGCAAAGGCAAAACAAAAAAGAGCACAAAACAAGCAAAGCCAAAAACCATAAAACTAAAAGGCGGACTTTTCAAATCATTACCCAAAAGCGGCTTTACTGCAGGCAAATCAAAAGAGTACAAATCAAAAAACGCAAAGAAAGAAGCAACAATAAGCATAGGAACCCACTCAATTAAATACGCTTCCTATATGCAACATATAAAGCATAAGATTCAAAATGTGTGGACATACCCAGAAGAAGCAAGGCAAACAGGACAGCAGGGTAGGTTATTAATTCTTTTTAGTATAGGTAAGGATGGATCGTTGGTTAAACTAAAACTTTTAAGGTCAAGCGGCTATCCACTGCTTGATAAAGCAGCTCTCCAAGCTGTTAAAGATGCTGCACCGTTTCCACCATTGCCAGAAAGATTTGGTGTCGATGTTTTAAATATATATGCTACATTTGAATATGTTTTAAGCTATTACTTTATATATTAGATTCAAAATATGTTGCCTTTGCTTTTAGGGATTCAAAGACGCTTACCTTTGATGGCTTGCAGTTTTCTTTTCTATCCTTAAGTTTTTCTTTTAGCTGTTCAAATATATATTTTGCTATCATCTCGCTTGTTGGGTTTGTCTTATCAAAATAATCTATCTCGTTTAAGTATCTATGGTCTAACTTATCAACTATCTCTGCAACCATCGACTTAAGCAGTTTAAAATCTATCGCTATATAGGCATCATCCAATTTCTCACAAACAACACTTACTTCGACAATAAAGTTATGACCGTGTAAATTTTCGCATGCACCGTTGTAATTTTTAAGCCTATGGGCAGCAGCAAAATCCGTTGTTATCGTAATCTCAAACATTTTTGCATCCTTCTATACTTTTAAAGTGATAACCAACAAGACCAGATGGTATTTTAGGATAAAAAAATGTTGACTTCTGCGGCACAGTTAGACCTTTATCTGTAATCTCAACAAGTTCTTCAAAGCTCATTGGTTTTAGGATAAAACCCAATCTTGCCTTTTTTGAATTAACAAGTCTAATTACTTCTTCTTTTGAGTGTGCATATCCTGCAACATTTTGATTTCTTATATCTTCATCTGTCAGATGCAAAATCCTTTTGTAAATGTAATCTTCAAATATGCTTACATCCAGCCTTTTTAAAACATCAGAAGGTCTGTTATCTTTTAGTTTCAGATAGACAAAACCTTTACCATCATACATTGCAAAATCCCAGCCGCCATCATCTTCGTCATATACAACAAAGTATTTTTTAAGTTCACTCAAAAAAGCATCAACATCATCAATATCTTTTACAACCCTGTGTATGGGATTCAGACTTAAACCGCCCGTTTTAGCATCCAAAAGTAAAATCATAATATAGTCAAATCCACCTTCTTTTATGCCCTGCTTATTGTAATACTCTTTAATCATAAGTGCTGTTTCGTATCTATGATGCCCATCTGCTATGATAATAAATTCATCTTTCAATGCAGTCTGGATTGTCTCTATATGCTTTTTGTCGGTTATTCGTGATATTCTATGATTTAGACCTTCAAACTTAGCTTCAAAAAACGGTTCTCTTTCTAAATTCAACACAGATTCTATCTTATCGTTATGTCTATACAGTCCCATTATCGGACAGAACATTGCATTTGTCTTTGTTATAAGATTAAACCTATCTATTTTAGGTCCTTTAAGCGTCTTCTCATGCGGCTTTATATTTCCACCAAACTCTTCAACCTTAAGTGCAGCTATAAATCCATTCAACCTTACGCTTTTACCTTCAATTGTATAATCACACTGATAAGAGTAAAAACAACACTTATCGTCAAATCTTAAAATTCCATCCTTAAGCCACTTATCCAATGTTGTCTTGGCAGTATCGTATGAATCAGGAAGCGTAAGCCTTACTATATTAAACGGACTTTCGTTTTTAAGTTCTTCTCTTTGTGTATCGTCTATCACATCATAAGGCGGAGCCATTATCTTATCGCTTACATAATCTTTATCGTATATAATTCCTTTAAACGGAAAAATATCTGCCATTATCTTTCTCCTTCAATAGAATGGATTTAAAGCAAACAGTTCAACCCTATCAAAAAACTGCTTTAGTCTAAATATATTCCTTGTCTTTGGAAATAGTCCAATATCTGCACTTTTAACTATTGGCAAGTCGGTGTCGTTTGTATCTTCTTCTTTTCCCTTTTTTATAGGAGAAATTCTTTTTATACTGTTAACATCCCTTTCGTAATCGCAATAATAGGCTTCTTTTGAGAAGAAATCACCCACAACCCTAAATCTCTCAATATCGCAGACAGAAGCAGCCGTAATATCCAAGCTGTTAAGTGCAAAAACTTCGATCTTTTTTTGAAAGAAAAGCCCTTTTAGTGTTGATATAACAACCCTTATTGATGTGTATCTGCCAGGACCTACAACACAAAACAGCTGTTTTATCTCTTCAAGATCAATCTCGTTCTGCTTCAATAGTGTATCTATTACATCAACAAGTTGTTCTGAATGGGTTTTTCTATTTTTAAGAAAAAGAGAGTAGGCCAATTCGCCACTCTCATCAAATAGACTTATATCTAAAAATTTACCACTTCCATCGACAGCAAGCTGCATCTTTACTGTTGTGGCTGTGGTGGTGTAAAGTGTATAGGTGGAATAATCACAGGTGCAAGACCCATTCTCAAAAGAGAGTTTTGAACCAGTTCTCTAAAGTAAGGCCATGAATCTATCAACACAGTCGATTGGGCAAATATATCAAACACTTCATCATCTATAGGTCCACCAGTCTGAAAATCAAGTAAGAATGTCGCTTCAATGTTTACGAACACATCGTTTTCATCTTCTTTGTTTGCTATTTTGAGCGTATAATCCTGAAACACCCTTACGAAGTTATCGCCCAGCACCTGATAGTATGCGTTTTTGTCGATATAAACCTTCTGTGTCTCAGGTGGCACATCCAGCTTCTCATCATCAAACTCGCAGTTGAGTTTCTTAAGCCTGATGTTTATCATCGCCAGATTCTGATTAAATTGATTAAATCTCTCTTCCAAGCTTGCCATAAAGTTTACCTCCAATTATTTTAAAGCAGCATTAGATTTCTATCTCTTGGTAAGATTTTCTTTATCTGATTATCCTTAAATTTAACAAGCAGAAAATCGTTCTCCTTGCTTAGCACAACACCTTCACCAAATATGGAATGCTTTATTTTATCCCCTCTTTTTAAATCTGATGGCTTTTTTGAGTTATCGTTTAGTTCTTTTAAGAACCTTGAAGGAATTGTATATGTGTATTGAACACCCTTTTTGCGCGCCTGTGCGTATGTGATAAATAGGTTTGTTTTGGCTCGGGTTATAGCAACATAGAACAGTCTGCGCTCTTCTTCTATATCAAGTTCGCTTTTCTTTAACCCTTCATTAGGGAATAGCCCTTCTTCCAGGCCAACAACAAAAACGGAATTAAACTCCAAGCCTTTTGCCGCATGAATTGTCATAAGCCTTACACTTTCTGCCTGTTTTTCAAGGTCGCTTGAGTAATCCAGCAGTGATAAACCTTCCAAAAAATCATCCAGCCTATCCAACGAGCCACTGTTTTTAAGTTCCATAACATTTTCAATTCTATCAGAATCTGCTTTATCTTCAAGGTATTTTTTATAGCCGCTTATCTCTAAAACATCATCAATTATAAGATCAACCCTTTTTGTTGTATCAACAGCATCAAATATATCCAAGAAATCGCTCAAAGCCTTTTTCTGTTTAGCCGTTAGAAGATTATCATCAATTAGCCTTCTGCTTGCTTCAAATAGCGAAACATTATCTTCTTCTGCCTTTGCTTGTATCTTTTCAATGAGTCTTGCACCTATACCGCGTGGATGAGAATTAATAGCCCTTAAGAACGAGACATTGTCGTTTCTGTTTAGAAGCAATCTTAAGTATGCAAGTATATCTTTTATCTCTTTTCTTTCTAAAAATCTTTTTGAACCTATGATAGAATAGGGTATAGAATATCTTAAAAGCGCTTCTTCTATCGCCCTTGATTGAGAATTTGTCCTGTATAAAACGGCAATATCCGACAAGCTTTCGCCGTTGTCTTTAAGTGAGAGTATCTTTTTTGCCACAAAATCTGCTTCATCTGAATCTGTAGGCAAACCTTCAATGGTAATCCTGCCGCCTGTTTTATCTGAATATAGCTGTTTTTCGTTTCTGAAGCTATTTTTTGATATAAGCGTATTTGCTATATTTAAAATCTCTTGAGCCGACCTGTAATTCTTCTGAAGCTTTATAACCCTGCAATTATCGTAATCCTTATCAAACTTCATTATGTTTTCTACTTCTGCCCCTCTGAAGCTATAAATGGATTGGTCTTCATCACCTACGGCACAAACAAGATTTGAGCCATTATAAAGCAGCTTAACCATCAAATATTGTGGGTAATTCGTATCCTGATACTCATCGATGAATATATATTTGAATCTATTGGAGTATTTCTCTCTTATCTCGTTGTTATTCTCAAGCAATTCAATTGTTTTTAATATAATATTATCAAAATCAACGGCGTTTGCCTTTTTTAGTTCTTCTTCATAGATTTTATAGACACTTTTTAATATCTTATCAAAAGGCCTTGTTATCTCTATATCTTCAGGTTTTTTCAGTTTTAGTTTAAACAGCGATATCTTACTTAAAAACGATCGTGGCGTGTATTTCTTTGAATCTATGTTCAACCGCTTCAGTATCTCTTTTATCAACGATTCTGAATCCTTCGTGTCGTATATCGTCGGTTTTATGCCTTCGTTTCTTAAAATCCTTAACGCTATGGAATGAAAAGTGCCTATCCACATACTCGAAGATGAGCTACCCACAAGCTTTTCTATACGCTCTCTCATCTCGCCAGCTGCTTTATTCGTAAATGTCAAGGCAAGTATCTGATGTGGCTTTGCTAATCCTTCGTTTAGTATATATGCTATCTTGTGCGTTAATGTTTTTGTCTTTCCACTGCCTGCACCTGCGATTATAAGAAGATTGCAGTTGCAGGTTATAACAGCTTCTCTCTGCTGTTCGTTAAGCTCACTGATTATGGAGTTTTTCTGTTGCATCGTTGTATGCCTTTATTATATCCCTTCTTGTAATTATACCTACAACCCTACCATTCTGATCCAATACGGGAACGGTGTTTATCTCTTTAAAGCCTATTTTGTGCAGTAAGGTATTTAAGTTTTCCATCTCAGTTGTTGTTACAACATCCTTATTGGCTACATCTTCAGCCACTAAAAAATCTGCTATCTCGCTTTCGCCAAGAATAGATTTAAGCACATGCAAGGTAACAATGCCCTGCAATTTATTATTCTCATCAATAACTGGTATATCTGTCTGCTTTGCATCAGATAGAATCTCATAAATCTTGCTTAAATTGGTTGAGCCATTCACACTAACAAAATCCTTTTTCATTAAATCTTTAACCTTTATACCTTCCAAAACATCACGCACATATTCATACTTATGAATAGGCGAATGAGCCCTATTTTTAACCTGATGCCTTTCTATGCTATATCTCGTCGTTAGAAGAAAACTTATGGCAACAACCCACATCGACGGGACTATAAGTTCATAATTTCCTGTTATCTCAGCCACAACGATAATAATAGACAGTGGCGTTTTATTTGTTGCAGCAAAGAAACCAGCCATACCAACGATTGCAAACGATGCAGGGTTAACAACCATAGAAGGTGCTGCCAACTTTAAAAGCCCACCAATGCCACCACCTATTGCCGTGCCTATAACCAGCGTTGGTGCAAATAGACCAACGGAATTTCCACTTCCCAATGTTACAGATGTCGTTATCATCCTAACAAACCCAAGCAAAAGTAAAACAGTAAAGCTTGTCTTATTCAAAAATGCACTTTGCATTATGCCGTATCCCATACCTGCACTATCTGGCAGAAAGATAGCAAATAGACCAACTATAAATCCACCAAGTGCTGTTTTTATATACAATGGAGCCTTCAGCTTCTCAAACGAATCAGAAGTGGCATTAAAAATATTTATAAATAGAATAGCGCTTATTGCACATACAAACGCCAAGAAGGTATAAGATACAAGCTCAAGCGGATTATGAAACATCAATGGTGGTGTTGAGAACATATGAACCCAGCCAAACTTAGCAGAAAATATAGAATAAGCAACAATTGACGAGATTGCGGCAGGAAGCAGGGCTTCATATTCAAAGTCGATATCCTTATACAGAACTTCAGATGCGTATATTGCAGCACCCATCGGACTTCTAAAGATAGCACCAACACCACCTGCAAGTCCTGCAAGCATAAGTATGCGTTTCTCTTTATCCGTTAAATGAAACAGCCTACCAATATGATAACCCAAACCTGCGCCGATCTGTGCAGCCGGGCCTTCTCTTCCGCCTGCACCACCAACGCCTAAGGATATTACAGAGACTAAAAGCTTTACAAACGGCACCCTTTTTCTTATCGGTTTATTGTTATGATAAGCCTTTACAACTTCACCTGTGCCACCGCCTTTTGTCTCTTCTGCAAGCAGATGAATAAGAAGTCCACTTAAAAAACTACCAGCCGTTATAATTATAAGGAATATCGCCCTGTTGAATGGTTTATGCACAATGGGTATTAACGGTTCTTCGTTTGTCGGATGCGTAAGTGGAAATCCAGCAACATGATTCATAACTATCACACTTGTCAAATCAAGGAGAATAAAAAATACTATCGCACCAAGACCAGCCAATACACCAACAATTGATGCGTATATAAGTATTTTGCTTGTCTGTGAATGTTTGAGATTTTTTATAATGAAGCCAATCTCTGAGAATATGGAGACCTTCATTCTACCGTAACACTTTTTGCCAGATTTCTTGGTTGGTCTATATCATTACCTAAGAACAAAGCTATATAATATGCCAGAAGCTGCAGCGGAATAACAAATGTAAACGGCAAAAATTCATAATCTATCTTCGGCATCTCTACGGTCTCATCAGCCAAAGAACTAACCTTATCACTTATCAGTATAATCTTACCCATTCTTGATTTTATCTCTTCGCAGTTTGATAAGCTTTTCGAATACAAAGGCTCAAAAGAGTGAGCAACGATAACCGTTGGCGTATTCTCATCAATCAAAGCGATAGGTCCATGCTTCATCTCACCAGCTGGATATCCTTCTGCATGGATATACGATATCTCCTTTAGCTTCAAAGCACCTTCTAATGCTATTGGGTAGTTTAGTCCTCTGCCTAAGTAGAGAAAGTTTTTATAAACATGATACCTGTTTGCTATCTCTTCAATTGTTGGCTTTGTCAATTCAAACACTTCTTTTATCCTTGATGGTATAGAAAGCAAATATTTTGCCTTATTTTTTGTATCTTTGCCTTTTAGACTGCCGATATAGAATGCAAGAAGATACAAAACAGCTAATTGACTGACAAATGCTTTTGTTGAAGCAACGCTTATCTCTGGTCCTGCAAGCGTATATATGCAATAATCAGACATTCGAGCTATAGCGCTCTCTTTAACATTGACTATTGAGATTGTCTTTATTCCTTTCTCTTTTGCCATTTTTAGCGGTTCTTTTGTGTCTGCCGTCTCACCAGATTGAGATATAGCAATAAACAGATTGTTCTTTGAATAGATATAATCGTAATACCTAAATTCGCTGCCTATCTCAACATCAACCTTAACACCTGTGTATTTCTCAAGAATTGGCTTTGCGCTTAAACCTGCATAATAACTTGTCCCGCAAGCAACAATCGTTATCCTGTCTATGCTTTTTAAAAATTCATCTTCGCCTTTAAGCTCATCCAAAATCACATTGCCATCTTCATCTATCCTTGATTGGATGGTATTCCTTACGGCTTCATCTTCTTCTGCAATCTCTTTTATCATAAAGTGCTTATAGCCGCCTTTTTGAGCCTTCTCCTTAGACCATTCTATTCTCTCTATGCTTCTTTGAACCTTATTCAAGTTTTTATCAAATATCTCAAAATTACCCTTGTCTATTATTGCTATGTCGCCATCGTTTAGGAATATAAACTCATTTGTATATTCAATGAGAGCCGTAACATCGCTTGCCACAAATGTTTCATTATCTGATATGCCAATAACAAGCGGACTTTCATGTTTAGCAATCATTATGTAGTTGTCTGTCTGGCTTATAGATGCAATGGCAAAACTGCCTTTTAATCTCTTTACTGCTTCAATAAACGCATCTTTAAAATCCATTTTCTCTTTTAGATAAAATTCAATAAGAAGCGCTATTGTCTCTGTATCCGTCTCTGTCTGCTTTTTAAGTCCTTTGCTATTTAGGAATGTCTCAATCTCTCTGTAATTTTCAATAATACCGTTGTGCACCAATGCCACATGTTCAGTCGTATGTGGATGGGCGTTTTTTGTATCTGGCATGCCATGTGTAGCCCAGCGTGTATGACCTATGCCAATAGTTGCAGAAGTATCTATGTTGCTTTCTGTAATCAGCGTTATCAAATCTATAATCTTGCCTTTTGTTTTTATTGTTTGGATGCCTTTTTCTGTTTTTAAGGAGATACCAGCAGAATCATACCCTCTGTATTCTAAGGATTTTAAGCCTTCAAGCAGTATGGGAAGTGCTTTTCTGTTTCCTGAGTATCCGACAATTCCACACATCGCCTGCTCCTTATAGCACTTTTTCTGTTATCTTTCAAACATTCTTATAAATCTCTTCTTGTATTTCAGAATATTTCTTGATTATATCAGACCTTTTGACAACACCCAAAACCTTATCCCTATAACGATTATCGACAACTGGAATTGTATTTATCTCTTTAAAGCCTATCTTGTGCATAAGTGTATGCAAATTCTCATCTTTTGTTGTCGTTATCAGTTTTGTATTTGCAACATCTTCAGCTATCAGGATATTTGGTATCTCAGCTTCTGAAAGTATGGTTTTTAGAACCCTCATTGTTATTATACCTTGCAGTCTGCCATTTCTGTTGATAACAAGCAGATCTTCATCTTGAATCTCAGAAAGCAGAGAGAATATCTCATTTATCGAAGTATCGGGAAAAACATAATGGAATTCATTTTTCACTATATCAGCCACTTTTATCTCTTCAAGCATATCCCTTTCAAATTCAGCCTTGTGTGCAGGAGAAAACCTTCTGTTTATCTCCTGTTTTTCATAGATAGTCCATTTTCGAGCAACTATATAACTAATAGATGCAGACCAGATGGCAGGCACAATAAGGTGGTAATTTCCCGTCATCTCGGTAACCATAATAATAGTTGATAAGGGCGTGTTGGCTGCAGCAGAAAAAAAGCTAACCATCCCAACCAAAACAAATGCTGCCGGTTGACCAACAAGCGTTGTAGATATGTTATGCAACATAAGGCCCACAGCACCACCCAACGAACCACCTATAACCATTGAAGGACCAAATACGCCAGCACTTCCACCGCTTGAGATTGTAAATGAAGTTGCCAACACCTTCAAAAAAGCCACCAGAATAAGAAGCTTGATTGTGGCTGTTCCGTCGATTGCACTTTGTATAACGCCATATCCTGTGGATATTGCTTCAGGGACACAAATACCTATAAGACCAACTATAAAACCACCGATTGCAGGTTTGATATGTGGAATTGTTGGTATTCTTTTAAATATATCCCTAATTGCGTAAAATACCTTTATGTAAAAGATGGCAAAGATGCCAGATACAACGGCAAGTATGGTGTAAGATATAAGCTCAAGTGGATTCGTAAATTTAAAAACAGGTGTAAAAAATAGCGGCTTCCACCCAAAAAACATACTAAAAATAGAGTATGCAACGATAGAAGCGACGATTGTATATATAAAAACTTCACCTTCTATCTCTGGTTCTTTATAAAGCACTTCACTTGCAAACACAGCACCAGCCATAGGCGCATGAAATATAGCACCAACGCCAGCACCCATACCACTTGCAAGCAAGATTCTTCTCTCTTTTGCCGACAAATTCAGCTTTGTTGCAAAAAACGATCCAAAGCCAGCACCTATCTGTGCGATGGGTCCTTCTCTTCCACCAGAACCGCCACTTCCAAGCGTTATTGCAGATGCTATCATCTTCACCAATGGAACTATAGGCTTTATTATGCCGTTTTTTCTATGATATGCTTCTATTGCGGCATCCGTGCCATGACCTTCTGCTTCTGGTGCAAATGTATAAACCAAAATTCCAGACAACAATCCGCCTATTGTCGTTATTAAAATAAGTAATAAAGGAGAAAATTCTTTGTGAACATGCTTAAATAAGACAGGTTCGCCTTTTGGCTCATGTATTGGGTATCCTGCTATATTATGCAGAAGATTAATACTGAAAAAATGGGTTGCAATTAAAAATAAAACAGCACCTATGCCACTTATTATTCCTACTATAGCTGCATAAAACAGCAGTCTGCCTTGCTTTAAGGCATCTTCTGAAAGCATTAAAAAGGCTTTACTCTTTTTCTTTTTTGAGTTTCTTTTCCATCGCTTCTCTGTATTTTTTTACCCACCCGGGTTTATTCGTTTGTGGCGTGCGTGAGATAGCAAGAGAAAAGGCTTCCACATCCTTTGTTACTGTTGTCCCAGCAGCTATCAAAGCATCATGCTCAACCTTCACCGGTGCGACAAGTTGAACATCAGAACCTATAAACACCCTATCACCTATAACTGTTTTATTTTTCTTATATCCATCGTAATTACATGTTATCGTCCCGCATCCAACATTCACATCTTCTCCAAGCTCTGCATCGCCAAGATATGTTAGATGACTTGCCTTTGTTCCTTTTCCTATTCTCACTTTTTTTGTTTCAACAAAATTACCTATTCTTACATACTTAGCAAGCTCACTGAATGGCCTTAGATGTGCAAATGGACCTATCTCACAACAATCTTCTATAATACTCTCTTCTATAACAGAATAAGGTTTAATATGCACATTATCCCTTATAATGGAATTCTCGATAATTGAACCATTCTCTATTATACATCCCTTGCCTATCTTTGTTTTTCCACGCAGATGGACATTGGGATATATTATCGTATCTTCATCTATTTCAACATCATAATCGACATATGTATTATCGCTATCAACAAATGTAACATACTCAAACCTATCTATAATGCGTCTTTGAATAATCTTTCTTGCTTGCTGAAGTTGTTTCCTTGTATTTACGCCAAGTATATTCTCAGAATCCACAACCATTGTATCAACCTTATCCAAAAACGATATTATGTCGGTAAGATAATACTCACCTGTAAGTTGATTCTCTTCTATTTTGGGTAAAGCTTTTTTTGCTTTTTCTGTTTTAAATAGATATATACCACTATTTATCTCTTTTATCTTTTTTGTCTCTTCATCTGCATTTTTCTCTTCTATTATCTCTATACTGTTATCTTTTCTAACAATCCTGCCGTATCCTTTGGGATTATCCAAAACGGCAGTCAGTATAACAGCATCTAAATCATTCAATTCCATAATCGCCCTTGCGGCTTCTATATCGTCTCTATCTATTAACGGCATATCACCGTTTACAACAATAAACTTATCGTCTTCTATGTAATCTATAGCGCTTCTTAGTGCATCTGCTGTGCCTTTCTGTTCTTTTTGCACATGAATTTTAGCTGAAGGAAACATCTTTTGAAGTGTCTCTTTGCTTGGTTGATTTGAGACTATATGAATCTTGTAATCTTTAAGCGCTTCAACAACATAGAAGATCATCGGTTTACCGCATATATTATGAAATATCTTGCTTGTCTTTGATCTCATTCTCGTTGACTTACCAGCAGCCAAGATAACAGCTTCCATAATTCCCCCTTAATGTCTAAAGTGTCTGATATGCGTAAACACCAGCGCTATATTGTGCTCATCTGCTGCTTCTATTGATTCCTTATCCCTTATCGAACCGCCCGGTTCTGCTATCGCTTCAACACCAAGTTCATAAGCTAAATCAACACTGTCTCTGAATGGGAAGAAACCATCAGATGCCATCACGGATCCTTTTAAATCTATATTCAACTCTTTAGCTCTTGCAGCTGCAAACTTTGCCGAATCTATTCTTGATGTCTGACCACCGCCAATTGCCTTTGTCATACCATCCTTAGCATATACAATGGCATTGGATTTGGTGAATTTAGCAACAAAAAAGGCAAATTCAAGGTCTTTAAGCTGCTTTTCTGTTGGCTGTTTTTTGCTTACAACTTCATATTCAAACTTGCCTAAAGCATCGTTTTGCTGAATTAGATAGCCACCAACAACGCTTCTTATCTCCCAGAATTCGTTTTTCACCTTTGGAACCTTTATAACCCTTAGATTTTTCTTCGTCTTCAATATCTCCAAAGCCTTTTCGTCATAATCAAAAGCAACGACAACTTCGTAGAATCTCTCTGCTATCCTTTTTGCAAGCTCTTCGTTAACAGTCGTATTTATACCTATTATCCCGCCAAATGCACTTACAGGATCACAAGCCAAAGCATTCTCATAAGCTTCTAAAACATCTTCATTTTCAGCAACACCACACGGTGTATTGTGTTTTATGATGGTGCACATCGTATTTTCTCTTTCCAGCATCATCCTGTATGCAACATCTATGTCTAAAATGTTATTGTATGAAAGCTCCTTGCCGTTTAACTGTTTTAGGTCTGCCAAGCCTTCAAAAAGTGGATTTTTGGCAAAAAATGCTTCCTGATGCGGGTTTTCGCCGTATCTCAACCTATTTAAAACCTTCAAAGATACAGAACTATTAGAAAACGAGAATCTATCTTCAGATAGCTTATCAACAATAATGCCGTCGTAATACGATGTTAAAGAGAAAACCTTCAAAGCCATTCTTTTTCTAAAATCTTCGTCGATATTGTCAAAATTCTCCATTACGATTTTATAATCGTTTGGATCAGATACAACAAGCACATGTCTATAATTCTTTGCTGCAGCCCTAAGAAGTGTTGGTCCACCGATATCTATATTCTCTATAAGTTCATCTAAGTTATCCGTTGATAAAGCGGTCTCTTCAAATGGATAAAGATTAACCACAACTATATCGATTGAAAAAGCACCAAGACTATTTACTGTCTCAATATGCTCATTGTCGTCTCTTTTGAAAAGGATGCCAGCATGGACAAGCGGATGAAGCGTTTTTACCCTGCCATTTAGAATTTCTTTTGAAGATGTGTAATCTTCTATAAAAATCACATCAACGCCGTTGTCTTTAAGCAGTCTGCCTGTTGAACCTGTCGATAATATCTTATAACCCTTATCCTGCAAAAATTTAGCAAAATCAACAACACCGTTTTTGTCTGAGACACTAATAAGCGCTGCCTTTTCCATTTTACCTCCTTAAACCGTGTTTTATTAAATGTATTTTAATTAAATTTCTTTGTCAAGAAACAGTGAATTCTCAATTTTTATAAGGATTTTTGGCAGTGTAATTTTTTTATTGACAAACGAGCGATTTTGATTATTATAAGCACTGCAAGAGCGGGAATAGCTCAGTTGGTAGAGCACGACCTTGCCAAGGTCGGGGTCGCGGGTTCGAGTCCCGTTTCCCGCTCCATTTTTATTTATGCTGAAACCAAAAAGGCGGCATAGCCAAGCTGGCTAAGGCACGGGTCTGCAAAACCCTGATCCCCGGTTCGAGTCCGGGTGCCGCCTCCATTTTTTTATTATGCCGGGGTGGCGGAATTGGTAGACGCAAGGGACTTAAAATCCCTTGGGACTATGTCCCGTGTGGGTTCGATTCCCACCCTCGGCAC
>CAYTZD010000045.1:0-14004 GCA_964442345.1 uncultured Hippea sp.
TTTATCTCTTCTGCCAACTTCTCCTTTGTAAAGCCGTATTTGCAGAATAGGTCGTCTTTTGAGCCAGATTCGCCAAACACATCATTTAAACCTATACGCTTCATCTTTGTTGGTAAGTTTTCAGATAGAAATTCACTAACAGCAGAGCCCAAGCCACCTATAATGGAATGCTCCTCAATTGAGACGACAAGACCTGTCTTTTTAGCCGAATTGTATAGCGTCTCTTCATCTAACGGCTTTATAGACGATGCGTTTATAACTTCAGCCTTTATACCGTCTTTTTCAAGCAAATCGGCAACTTCCAAAGCAAGATGAACCATCATACCGCAGCCAATAAGCGTTAAATTATCACCTTCTTTAAGCAGATCAAACCTGCCAAGCTCAAACTTCTCTTTGTTTATAAAGACAGGCGATTTTGCACGCGATGTTCTGATATAGACAGGCCCATCCCAATTAACACTTTCAAGCACAGCCAAGTATGTCTCGTTATAATCTGCTGGCACAACAACCTTCATATTAGGTAAGGCTCTCATAAGTGCTATATCGCAAACGGATTGATGAGAACCACCATCTTCACCCACACTGATACCAGAATGGGAACCACACAAAACAACATGCAGATTTTGATAACAGATAGACTGCCTTATAATCTCAAACGCCCTGCCTGTAATAAACACTGCAAATGAAGACGCATAAGGCTTTAAGCCAGACAAAGCCATACCAGCTGCAACACCAGCCATATTTGCTTCTGCTATTCCCATGTTAAAGAATCTATTTTCAAATACCTTTTGAAACTCTTTGGATTTTGTCGAACCACTCAAATCGGCATCAAGCACAACAACCTTATCGTCTTTTTCGCCTAATTCAACCAATGCCTTTCCGTATGCTTCCCTTGTCGCTTTAAATTCCATTGTCAAGCTCCTTTAATGCCTTTTTTAGTTCTTCATCTGTCGGTGCAACGCCGTGATACTCAACCCTATTTGCCATAAACGATACGCCATATCCTTTAACCGTCCTTGCTATGATAGCCGTTGGCGAAAGTGCGTTTCTCTTTGCCGTCGTTAGCGTATCAATTAGGTTTTTATACACATGACCGCCTATCTCGTATGTCCTAAAACCAAACGCTTCAAGTTTATCCTTAAGCGGATTTATATTCATCACATTTGCAACAGCACCATCAATCTGCAGGCCGTTATAATCAATAATCACTATCAGGTTATTCAACTTATAATGATTGGCTGCCATAAATGCTTCCCAAACAACACCTTCCTGCAATTCACCATCACCCATAACACAAAAAACTTTATATTTCTTTTTTAAAACCTTACCAGCCAAAGCCATACCGACAGCCTGCGTTATACCGTTTCCAAGTGAGCCAGTTGCTGCATCTATGCCCTTTAGCTTCTTTGAATCTGGATGACCCTGAAGTGGCGAGCCAAGTTTTCTCAAAGTCCACAGTAAATCCTTATCAAAAAATCCCGCTTTGGCTAAAACTGCATACAAAGCTGGACAGGCATGACCTTTGGATAGAACAAGCCTGTCTCTGTCTTCCCAATCTGGATTTTCAGGATCATAGTTCATTATCCCGCCAAAATAAAGCGAAACAAGTATGTCAAGCACACTTAACGAACCACCCGAATGGCCGCTGCCAGCCTTGTTTAACATAATCAGGATATCTTTTCTTAAATCCCTTGCAATTCTCTCAAGATTGTCAAACTCTCCCATCACTCACTCTCCTAATATGTATTTAAACATCTCATCTATGCCAGCCTTTTTGGGCATCTCTGCTTTAAAGCCGCACGATTCTATGTAAGACTTCGTTGTTTTACCTATTGCGATAATCCTTTTTATCTTTTCTGCAAAATCATAACTGCCAAATGCTTCCTTTATATGCCAAAACGCCGATGGAGAACTAAACAGACCAAAATCAAATTCACCTTCTGGTTTGAAATAAACTATCTCTTCTGGTATCACATTCCTATAGACAGGCACAACCAACACATTATCAAGCTCATCGTAAATCTTGTTGTACTTCTCAGCCGTAATAATCATAAGCCTGCCTTTATCCTTCAAAAACTCAAGCAGGGCTTCTCCGTAAAACTCACCTGGCACATAATCAAGCTTAAACCCTTTATCCATCAAAGCTTTAGCCGTCTTATCGCCAACTGCAGCTATGCGTCTATTACACAAATATCTAACTGTAATCTTTCTAAAGAAGAATTCAACAGCCCTTTTACTTGTAAAAACAACCCAATCAACATTATTCTCAACAATAAATTCAACATCTTCAAACTTCATCGAATAGATAGGATGTATATCAAATATCTCATCGTACATCTGCGTATATCTTATTAAATCTTCCCTATTTGCGCTAAACAGCACCCTTGCCTTATAGAATGGCTTTAATTTTGTCTCAATTGAGACATCGGCTGAATTAACATCATGCGTCAAAAAGGCACTGTAATTATCTTTATCAATCTTACACGCCTTAAGCAGATATTTTCTATTCAGTTCATCATCAAACCAGACAGAATCAAAAACAGGCACCAAACTTAAAGGCAGACCTTTACTTATTCCCACTCTCATAATCTTTCACCTTCTTTTTTACATACTCTATAACATCGGCAACAACAAATAACATACTTCTGTTGCATTTTGAGTATCTTATAACCTTATTTAAATTATCAACAAAGCCATACATAACTCGCATACAGAATTCTTCATTTTCAAAATAGGCATAAGCACCAATCGGATAGTTGCAGCTTGCATTTAATTCTCTAACAAATGTCCTTTCTGCATCTATACAAAGCCTTGTCTTTTCATCTTCTAATGTTTTAATCTGATCTTTAAACTCAAAATCACTTAAAAACTCAACGGCAATAACACCCTGTCCTGCAGCTGGTGTTATAACTTCCAAATCATACATAAAAGTCTCATCGTATAAACCCAATCTCATCAAGCCACTCTTTGAGACAACAATGCCATCAACTTCACCATTTTTTAATTTATTTAAGCGCGTATCAAGATTACCACGCAGATCAACAAATTCAGCATCAGGCTTAATTCTTAAAATCTCAGCCCTTCTTCTTAGAGAAGTCGTGCCAATTGTGGGTTTTTCAAGTTCCAATAGATTACCCTTAAAGCTTACAAATGTATCCTGATGATAATCCCTTTCTAAAACAACAAAATCAAATGCTTCATCTTCAAAAACACTCATATCCTTTAAACTATGAACGGCAATATCAATTCTTTTATCAAGCAAGGCTTTTTCTATCTCTTTAATAAACAGACCCTTGCCGCCAAACTGATATAACGGCTTTTTTATCCTATCGCCTTCTGTTTTAATTGGCACTATCTCGGTTTTAAAACCAAGTTCTTTTAATTTAGTTGCAACAAAGTTAGCCTGCCATAGTGCAAGCTTTGAAGCACGCGTGCCTATTCTGAGTGTTCTGAGAAAAAACATCGCACATCCTTATCTGAATTACTTAAATTAAATAGTCTTCTTAAAAGCTCTATGTAAAGGTCGCCTTCTGGATGGTTTAAAAACGACTTTATATTCATCGTTGGCTGATGTAAAACCTTTGACAGAAGCGCCTTTGTCAGTTTATCCACACCGTCTAAAATCTCATCATCAACCTTGTTTTTGTAAATCTTTTTAAACTTATAAATCTCAAGCTTTCTAATTCTTTCTGCAGTCTGTCTTATCTGTCTTATCACATCATCGTAATTTAAACTTTCAACATACTCCTTGTATGATTCAATCTCTTTTTCAATCAACCTTTCTGCAAATTCAGCCTGTTTCTTTCTATACTCTATGGACTGGTTAACTATATCCTTTAAATCATCAATGAGAATTATCTCAACATTATCCAATTCTTCTAAATTTTTATCCGTATCAGGTGGCACAGCTAAATCCAGTATAAATATCTCTCTATCTTCTGGTATATGTTCTGTTTTTATAATAGGAGTTGTTGATGCTGTCGATGTTATAACTATATCGGCTTTACTTATGGCTTCTTTCAAATCACTTAACGGATAAACTTCTGCTTCATACTTCTCTGCAAGTTCTTTAGCATTCTCAACAGTTCTGTTAACAAAGGCTTCGATTTTTGCACCATGCTCAAAAAAGTGTTTGCAGGCAAGCCTATTCATCTCAGAAACGCCAATATTAACAACCCTTTTGCCTTTTATATCAGTTAACTCTTTAATCTTAATCAGACCAGCATAGGGAAAACTTATTGCGCCCTTTGATATATCCGTCTTTGTGCGCACGGTCTTGGCGCAGTGAAATGCCCTGCGCATAATCCTGTTTAAAGTCGCACCACTGGTTGCAAACTCAACAGACCACTTATAAGCTTCCTTTAGCTGACCCAATATTTGTGGCTCGCCTATAATCATAGAATCAAGGCCACTTGCAACCCTAAAAACATGCCTTACAGCGTCAATATCGGTTTTTACATATAGATAACTTTTAAGTTTATCCGCTTCTATCTCAGAATGCTTAGCCAAAAAATCAATAACACTGTCTTGTTTATCTGTTTTAGAAACATAGAGAATCTCAACCCTGTTGCAGGTTGAAAGTATCATTACTTCGTCAAGCCCTAAGGATCTTAACTTTTCAAGTTCAACATTCAATTTATCATTATCAAATGCAAGCTTTTCCCTAATCTCCAATGGTGAATAATTGTGGTTTGTTCCAACTAAAACGATACTGCTCATTTACTTCTCTCTATGGAATAATCGGCTATAGCAATCAGATACTCTTTAAACTTAGAATCCTTTAAATCCTTTAGTGCATTCTTTGCTTTAGAAGCATAATCCTTTGCCACTTCTATCGTTTCATTAAGCGTATTTAACTTTACAATCTCAACTATCTTTAATAAAAGCTTCTCATCCTTACTTTTAAAAAACTCATCAACCATTTCTCTACTTAAAACGCCACTTTTAAAAGCAATAAGCACAGGCAGTGTTATTTTACCTTCCTTTAAATCAATACCTGTATCCTTTCCGATGGACTCTTTATCCGACATATAATCCAAACAGTCGTCCTTTATCTGAAATGCCATACCCACATTCTTGCCGTATTCAACAAACACATCTTTAAAGTTTTTATCCGCAAGCAGGCATCCAGCAGTTGTGCTTGCTTCTATCAAAACAGCCGTCTTTTTATAGATAATATCAAGATAATCTTCTATCTCAACATCAACATCAAAAGCCTTTTCAATCTCTAAAATCTCACCTTCACTTAACTTATAGGCAGCATGAGATATAACAGATGATATATCTTTTCCAAAATCCAAAACAAGATTATAAGCCAAAGAGTAAAGATAATCACCGCCCAAAACAGCAGGTTTTACACCATAAACCGCATTAGCAGAAGGCTTGCCGCGTCTATATAAAGCATCATCGATTATATCATCATGTAAAAGGCTTGCTGTGTGGAGAAGCTCAATAATACAACCAAGTAGAAGCGCTCTTTTCTCATCTTCAAATCCAAGCGAATAGGCAGAATACAATACAAGTAAAGGACGCAGGCGCTTACCACCATCTATAACCTGCTTATATACCTTTTTTGTTAAGTTACTCTCTGGATGAATGAGAGTCTCTAAAGTCCTATCAACCTTTTTAATATCACCCTTTAAAGCATTAAGAATCCTTATATCCATCTTCTTCCCTTGCTATTGATATACTGACGACTTTATCGTCATCGTCTAAGTTTATCAATTTAACACCCTTGGCATACCTACCCATTACACTAATTGAACTTGCATCCATCTTTATCATTTTACCATTCTTTGTGATAATCAGCACATCATCTTCATCACTTAAGGTTAAACTTGAAACAACAGCATCGTTATCCTTTAGTTTTATGCATTTAACACCCTTGCCGCCTCTTCTTATCTTTCTTATATCGTCAATCTTGATAAGCTTACCAATACCTGTCTCTGTAACAACGATAACCTTCGTATGTCTATCTAAATCCAAACTATCGGCACTTACAACAATATCATCATCGGCAAGTCTGATACCCTTCACACCTGCTGCAGTCCTACCCATATCCCTTACTTCTTCAGCATCAAACCTGATACACAAACCATTCTTTGTTACAATAACAATCTCATCAGTCTCTTTTACACCAAACACCCTGATAAGCGAATCCTGCTCGCTTAATCTGATTGCCATCTTACCATTTGACGGTATATTCTCAAAGTGTTTAAACGACGATTTCTTAACAATACCAGATTCTGTAACAAAAAATAGGCTATCCACATCTCTCATCGGTAGGATTGTCTTTATCTGCTCACCAGCCTGAAGCTTTACAAAGTTAACAACAGGTCTTCCCTTTGAAGATGGCGACTGTTTTGGTATATTATAAGCCTTAATCGCATAAACCCTTCCCAGATTAGTAAAACAAAGCAGCGTATTTAAACTGTTCGTTATAAATATATCAACAAGATAATCGTTGTCTGAGAATGTTGCAGCTATCCTGCCTTTTCCACCTCTGTTCTGCGTTGAGTATATATCAAGCGGCACAGCCTTAATATAACCCTTCTTTGAGAATGTAATAATTAACTCTTCGTCTTTAATTACATCTTCAATGCCTATATCGACAATCCTATCTAAAATCTGCGTTCTTCTTTCATCTCCATAGGTGTTTTTAACATAAACAAGTTCATCCCTTATAACCTTCTTTAAAGCTTCTTTATCCCTTAAAACCTTCTCGTAATACTCAATATCCTTCAAAATCTGATTGTATTCATCAATTATCTTCTGCTTCTCAAGTGCAACAAGGCGCGCAAGTTTCATATCCAAAATAGCCTGCGCCTGCCTATCGCTTAAGGTGAATCTCTTTTTTAGTCTATCCTTTGCTTCGGATGTAGATTGAGAAGACTTTATAATCGCAACAACTTCATCTATATTGTCAAGTGTTATCAAAAGACCTTCAAGTATATGAGCCCTATCTTTGGCTTTGGCTAAAAGATACGATGTTCTTCTTTTTACAACATCTATCCTGTGGTCTATAAAAACGGCTATTGCATCCTTTATATTTAAAAGCTTTGGCGTATTATCAACCAAAGCCATCATATTGATACCAAAGGTTGTCTGAAGATTGGTTAGTTTAAATAGTTTGTTTAAAATCACTTTGGGTTGTTCATCCTTTTTAAGCTCTATAACAACCCTGATACCTTCTTTGTTCGATTCATCCCTTAAATCAGCTATACCTTCAATCTTTTTATCCTTAACAAGCTGTGCGATACTTTGAAGCAGAAGCGCCTTATTTACCTGATACGGCAGTTCATACACAACCAAAGCCTGTCTATTTTTAATCTTCTCTTCCTTTACTTTAGCCCTGACTTGAACCTTACCAATTCCTTTTCTGTATGCTTCTTTGATTGACTTTGTATCAAAGCAGATGCCACCTGTTGGAAAATCTGGTCCCTTTATAAAATTAAGTATCTCATCTATATCTATATCGCCATCTCTATCCAAATAGGCAAGGCATGCATCTATTATTTCGTTTAGGTTGTGCGGTGGAATCTTGGTTGCAAAACCAACGGCAATTCCATCTGAGCCATTCATTAACAAATTTGGTATAAATGTCGGCAAAACGGATGGTTCTTTTAATGAATCATCATAGTTTAAAACAAAATCAACGCTGTTTTTATCAAGGTCTTTAAGCATCTCTTCGGCTAATTTTGTAAGCCTGACTTCTGTATATCTCATCGCTGCAGGACTATCACCGTCGATCGAACCAAAGTTTCCCTGTCCATCAATCAAGGGATATCGCATAGAGAAATCCTGGCTCATTCTAACCAAGGCATCATAGACAGCCATATCGCCGTGCGGATGATACTTACCTATAACATCACCCACAACACGGGCGCTTTTTTTATAAGGTTTGTTATGTTCAAGGTTTAATTCCTTCATTGCATAGAGAATACGCCTATGGACAGGCTTTAGGCCATCCCTTGCATCGGGAATTGCCCTACCAACAATAACGCTCATCGAATAATCTAAATACGACTGCTGCATCGTATCCTTTATATCAACAGGTAAGATATTAGCCGAACTAAACAGGTCTTTCATTTATCACCCTCACACATCTAAATGCTTTACGAATTTGGCGTTTTTCTCGATAAACTCTTTCCTTAATTGCGGATTGTTGCCCATCAACATATTAAATACCCTATCGGCTTCTTCTGCATCCGATATAGAAACCTTCAAAAGCCTTCTTCGTGCAGGATCCATTGTTGTCTCCCACAGCTGCTGCGGATTCATCTCACCAAGACCCTTATACCTTTGTATCTCAAGACCCTTTTTTGCTCTCTCTTCAATAAAGTTTAGCATCTCCTTAATCGTTTTAAACTCGACAACTTCACCCTTTACTTCTGCTTTAAACGGTGGTCTGCCAAGCAGATTCTTGGATGGTGCATACTTCGTTAAAAGTTCATACTCATGAGATTCAAAGAAGTCTCTATTGATAAAAATCTCCTTCTCTTCGTTGTCTATCTCGTATTTAAACAAGAAGCTATCGCCCTGTTTTTCTATCTGTCTTATCTTAATAGATGAATTCTCTTCCAGGCAGCTATTCAATTCATCTTTAACCTTTGTAAGTTCTTCAAAATCTTCCAAAGAAGGTGATACGATAGATAGACACCTAACTATCTCTTCTGATGGATATTTACTTGAGATTTTATCAACCATACTCTCATAAATAAGCAATTTATTTAAAATCTTCTTAAACTCTTCTTTATCAATCCTTTTACCATCAACGATTGGTATAAAGTCTTCTATTCCTTTATTTACCAAAAATTCCTTCATCTGCTTTTCATCTTTAACATAAAACTCTTTCTTGCCAATCTTACACCTGTAAAGTGGCGGCTGAGCAATATAGACATAACCCTTTTCAATAAGTTCTCTAAAGTATCTAAAAAACAGCGTCAGAATAAGCGTCTGTATATGGCTTCCGTCAACATCTGCATCTGTCATGATAATAATCTTATGATACCTAACATCATCTATATTAAACGATTCGTTAATACCCGTTCCAATTGCCGTAATTATATTTCTTATCTCTTCGCTTTCTAAAACCTTCTTCAATGTTGTCTTCTCGGTGTTTAATATCTTACCTTTAAGCGGCAGGATAGCCTGATATACCCTATCCCTTGCCTGCTTTGCACTACCACCAGCTGAATCACCTTCAACCAGGAACAGTTCAGCTTTCTCTGGATCTTTTTCTTGGCAATCAGCTAACTTACCTGGTAAGCCTTTACTTTCAAAAACCGTTTTTCTTCTAACAAGTTCTTTGGCTTTTCTTGCTGCTTCCCTTGCATTATATGCCCTTAAAACCTTATCGATTATCGTTTTTGCTATAGCTGGATGCTCATCGAAGTATTCATTCAACTTCTCATACAGCTTAGCCTGAATAATATTTTGAACTTCCGTATTAACAAGCTTTGTCTTTGTCTGACCTTCAAACTGTGGATTAGGCAGTCTTACACTCAATATGGCAATAAGGCCTTCCCTTACATCATCACCTGAAAATTGAATATTACCCTTTATCAGGTTGTTGTTTTTTGCGTATCTATTGATTGTCTTTGTTAAAACACTTTTAAAAGCCGAAAGATGAACGCCACCTTCAACTGTGTTTATCGAATTTGCAAAGGTGTATATGGTTGATGAATAGGTGTCTGTATAGATAAAGGCAAGCTCCATCTGGATATTGCCTTCGGTTATATTGAAATATATCGGCTCATCAAATAGCTTCTTTTTTGTTTTGGAAAGAAAATCTATAAACGAGACAATACCTTGCGTATAGTGAAATGTCTCTGATTTATCTGTCCTTCTATCAATTAGGCTTATCTTTATACCTTTATTTAGAAATGCAAGCTCTCTTAACCTTTTTGAGAGAATCTCATAGTTAAACTCAACAGTCTCAAATATCTCTTTATCAGGCAAAAATGTTATTGTCGTGCCTGTTTTATCCGTTTCACCTATAACTTCAAGCTCTGTCTTTGGAATACCCTTTTCAAAACTCTGTCTGTAAATTTTGCCGTTTCTTCTTACTTCAACCGTCAAGCTTTCAGATAAGGCATTTACAACGCTAACACCAACACCGTGAAGACCACCTGAAACCTTATAGTTCTTATTATCAAACTTACCACCCGCATGAAGTGTCGTTAAAACAAGTGTAACAGCTGGGACTTTCTCTTCTGGATGAATATCCGTTGGAATACCGCGCCCGTTATCTTCAACGGTTATAGAGTTATCTTCGTTTATATAAACATTAATCGTATCACAGTAGCCTGCCATCGCTTCATCGATAGCGTTATCAACAACTTCATAAACAAGGTGATGTAGGCCTTCTGTTGATGTGCCGCCTATATACATGGCAGGCCTTTTTCTTACAGCTTCTAAACCCTTTAAAACCTTTATATCTTCGGCTGTGTATTTATCCACTTTGGTTTAGGCCTCCTAAATTAACAGTGTTATATCCTTCAAATGCTCCCAATGTTGTTAAAAATACCTGATTTGGTAATTCCATTATAACATCAAACGCTTTTTTTTGCCTATCTCTATCCAAATCACCTTCTAAGTCATCAATAAGAAAGACAGGCATATTATCCAAACTATTATACACCTTTATTATGCTTAAAACAATACATAAAAGCGCTATTTTTCTCTCACCAACAGAAGAAAACTGAATTTTTCTATCATTTAGTCTGATATTTAGGTTATCCTTCTTTAAAGAAAATAGAACCCTTCGTTTTAGCTTCTCCTTTTCAAATATACCCTTGTCTGGTTTTGTAATTTCGTATTCCACTGTAAGATTTTGTTTGTAAAAGGCATTATAACATTCAAAGATATCGTCTTTTATTTTTAATACAAATTCCCTTCTTAGACTTGATATCTCATCTGTAAGTCTGTATATCTCATCATTTAAGACATCTAAGGCTTTGTTGTCTATCTCATTTTTAAGCATGTCTCTTTTTATCTTTTGAAGTTTTGAATATCTGATTAGCTTATCTATTATCTGATTCTCTTTAGCATAAATGCCGCGATCAATCAACGAAAACATATAATCCTTACTTTTTATAGAGATAAACGAATTTATCGAATAATCAATACAGGGAAATTTCTTTTTTAAAGCCACAACGGTTGTCTGCTTTGAGTTTAATTTTAGGGTTTTGCCATTCTCGTCAAATTTTACAAGCACGGTGTTATCATCTATAATTGCCGTTATTATCGCTGGTTTTGACTGTTCTTTTTGAATTGGTTTAAAACTTCGTATAAACGGATGGCCGTTTAGTGATATAAATATAGCTTCCAATAGATTTGTTTTTCCAGCACCATTTTGTCCTTTTATAATATTTTTCTTTTCAAATTCTGCTTTTAGAAGATCAAAGTTTTTAAAGTTGTTTATTATAACCCTTTTTACCATCTATTCGACTATCGGTGTCATTATGTATTTATAGGAATATTTTTCTTCTTCTGCTTCAAACATAATTGGATCTTCGCCTGTTTTATAGATAATCTCAACGGTTTCTGATTCTATCTGGTTTAGAAAGTCCAATATAAATTTTGAATCCAGTTTTATTATGAGATTTGATTCTGCCTGTTTTGGTGTTATATCAATAATATCTTCTGCTGTCTCACCTTCCTGATTTTGAGATTTTATTATGGCTTTTTTCTCATTTAGATTTATCTCAACAATTACATCCCTATTTGGGTTTAGAATAGAACTTCTCTTTACTGCATCTTTAAGGCTGTTTTTGTCTGTCTCTATCGTGTTTGAAGTCTCTTTGTTTAGAAGTATCTGGTTATAGTCTGGGAACGAACCTGCTATCAGCTTTGAAGTGATTATAAGATTTTCTGATTTTATCATTATCTCATCTTCTGATTTTAACAGTTCGATTTCGCCTTCGATAGGGATTCTGTTTATAAGTGTTGCGCCTGCATTTTCTATAATTAGGTTTTTCTCTGTATCTGATCCTGAATTTGCCGTGATATTTATAAGTCTATAATGGTCTGTTGCCGTTGCTTTGATTTTTTCTGATTCAAATTCCATATAGATGCCTGTATATTCTCTGGATATATCGTTTTTGTCTGGACAGTAGATTGTCTCTTTTATTAGCTTTTTTAGCGTTTCTGCGTCCATTTTTGTTATAGGTTCAAATTCCTTGTTTTGTGGCTGTGGAAACATTTGGCTGTTTTGTATCTTTATTGTGGTTTTGAAATTTTCTGCCTTTATAGTGAGAGTTTTTTCACCTACTTGAAGTTCTACATTTTCTTTATTTATCTCTCTTAATATACTGGATAGTTTTTGTGTATCTATAACAAATGTTGCACTTTCTTCTGTATCTGTTTCTACTGTTTGGGTTAGTGTTGTTATATTGTTCATTGAAATGGCTGTTAGTTTTTTGTTTTCTATTTTGATAAGTGTGTTATATAAAATGCTATCTTTTTCCTTTGCCGTTGAAAGTGTGGCGTTGTTTACTATCTCTTTTAATTGATTTGTGTTTATTAACATTTTTTGGCCTCCTTTTCTTATTTATTTTTATGTATAGCCGTAATAATAAGTGTTGTTATTATGTTAAAATCTGCTGTTTTTGTTGTTGTTTTGGCTGTTTTTGCTTTCCTATCTATGTCAATATTAAATGAAACATCTCTTTCTTTCTTATTCATTATTCTATTTATTGACATACTTGAACCCTTTTTGAAAGGTTTTTAGACATTTGTTATCTCTTTTTCTATCTGATCGATTTTCTCTTTTAGAATTGGATTATTTTGAATCTCTTTTTCTATCTTTTTACATGCGTTGATGATTGTTGCATGGCTTTTAACGCCAAATTTTGCTTTGATTTCGGGAAGTGAATTCTTTGTTATTTTTCGCGTTAGATACATTGCTATCTCACGCGGCAGGAGAATCTCTTTTTTTCTTGTTGGAGATAGAAGTTCTTCGACAGAGATATTGAAATGTTTTGCTACTGTCTTCTGTATATTTTCGGCTGTCAACATCTTCTCTTTTCTCATTACGATGTCTTGAAGTGTCATTTTGACAAGGTTTAGCGTTATTGGTCTTCTCATAATTGATTTATAGGCTGATATTTTGATTAAAGCACCTTCAATCTCTCTTACATTTGAGCTTATATTTTGTGCTATAAATTCAACAATCTCTGGTGGCAGATTAAGATTAAACAGTTCTGCCTTTCTTTGGATTATTGCTATGCGTGTCTCAAGCTCTGGTGGCTGAATATCAACAATTAGGCCCCAGCTGAAGCGAGATTTTAGTCTGTTTTCAATATCTGGTATATCATTTGGTGGTTTGTCGCTTGTTATGACGATCTGTTTCTGGTTTTCATAAAGCGAATTAAATGTGTGAAAGAATTCTTCTTCTGTTCTTTCCTTTTTTGAGATAAACTGTATATCGTCAATAAGTAGACAGTCTAAGTTTCTGTATTTGTCCCTGAATTGACTCATCTTTTTGTATTGAATTGAATTTACAAGCTCGTTTGTGAACTCTTCGCTTGATATGTAAAGCACTTTAGCCGATGGATTGTTCTTTTTAATGTTGTTTCCTATAGCGTGTAATAGGTGTGTTTTACCAAGTCCAACACCACCATAGATAAAAAGTGGATTATAGGCTTTAGCAGGATTTTCACTAACGGCAACACTCGCAGCATAAGCAAGCTGATTACTTGGCCCAACAACGAAGTTGTCAAATCCATACTTTGGGTTTAGGTTATCTTTGAATTGGCTTTTTAGTAAAAGTTCAACCTTTGGCAGTTTGCCAAAGACCTCTTTTAGGCTTTCTTTGAATTCCTGCTTGTATTTTATCTTTATTAGGTCTTTAAAACTCTCTTCTGGTATCGCAAGTGTGATTTTTACAGGCGAGACGCTAACTGGTTCAATAAGGGATATCTTTTCGATATCTTCAGTTTCTACTTTTCTTTTTAGATTTTCTATCACCTTTTCCCACATAGCGATCCATTATATTAAATT
>CAYTZD010000046.1:0-13763 GCA_964442345.1 uncultured Hippea sp.
TCATGCTCTGTTCTTCTTATTATCTCATCCTGCAGTTTTTCGTTTAGATGGCAGAAATAATCGCTGTATCCTGCAACCCTGACAATTAAATCTCCATATTTTTCTGGATGTCTCTTTGCATCTTTCAAGGTCTCTGCACTTACAACATTGAACTGAACATGATGTCCATCAAGCCTAAAGTATGTCCTAATCAGCTTAACCATTGCATTGATGCCCTTTTCATCTTTCAATAAGTCTGGCGTAAACTTTATATTGAGAAGCGTGCCGCCTGTTTTTATGTGGTCCATCTTTGCAGCAGACTTTAGAACTGCCGTAGGGCCATTTCTGTCCATTCCCTGAACAGGCGATATGCCTTCTGAGATTGGTTCAAACGCTTTCCTGCCGTCGGGTGTTGCGCCGATCTTTGAACCAAAATAGACATGAACCGTTGTTGGAAGCATGTTTATTCTGAACTGGCCGCCTTTGTATGTTGGCCTGCCGTCAATGTTTTTGAAAAACTCTTCAAATACTTCTCTCATTAAGCTATCTGCATAATCATCGTCATTTCCGTATTTGTGTGTTTTGTTTAGAAGAATCTGCCTTTGTATCTCGTATCCTTCAAAGTTTTTATCAAGCATCTCTTTAAACTGCTTTGCAGTAAATATCTTATCTTCAAATACAGTCTGCTTTATTGCGGCTAAGGAGTCTGTTATTGTTCCTGTGCCAACGCCCTGAATGTATGATGAATTATACCTTGCACCGCCGTTGTAATAATCCTTACCCTTCTTAATGCAGTCGTCTATCAGAATTGACAAAAACGGTGCCGGCATGTGCTTTGCATAAATCCTTTCAATTATCAGGTTGCCTTCGATTTTTACATCGATAAAGTATTTGAGTTGCTTTTTAAATGCGTTCATTAGCTCATCAAAGCTTTTGAAATCTTCAAAGTTGCCTGTTTTTGGTCCGATCTGTTTGCCTGTCAATGGGTCTTTGCCGTTGTTTAGTGTTATCTCAAGCACTTTCGGAATGTTAAAGTATCCCGTTAGGGTGTAATTCTCTTTGCCAAATGCTCCAGTTTCGACACATCCACTTGTGCCACCGCATCGTGCATCGATGATGTCCTTGCCTTGTCTTAAAAGTTCTTGCACGACGGCATCCGAATTAAATACAGATGGTTGGCCAAATCCCGTTTTTATTATATCAATCGCCCTTTTTATAAAAGCATCAGGATTTTTCTTGCTTACATGAATGGAAGCGTTTGGTTGAACAAGTCTCATCTCTTCAATAACATCAAGCAGAAGATAGCTTAATTCGTTGACATTATCAGAACCATCTTCCTTTATGCCGCCTATGTTGATTTGCGCAAAGTCTGTGTATGTTGAACTCTCTTCAGCCGTAACGCCAACCTTTGGTGGTGCAGGATGATTATGAAACTTTATCCACAGACACTCTAAAAGCTCTTTTGCTTTTTCCTTTGAGAGCCTACCTTCTTTTATATCTTTCTTGTAAAATGGATATAGGTGTTTATCCAATTTGCCCGGACTAAAGGCATCCCAGCCGTTTAGTTCTGTTATAACGCCAAGATGGACAAACCAGTAATACTGCAGTGCTTCGTGAAATGTGTCGGGTTTGTGTGCTGGGACTTTTTCGCAAATGCGGGCAATCTCAAGCAGTTCTTCTTTTCTTTTTGGGTCTTTTTCTTCTTCTGCAAGCTCTCTTGCCTTTTCTGCGTGTCTTTTTGCATACATTATTATGGCATTTGCCGCTATCTTCATAGCTTCTAATTCTTCTTTCTTATCCAAAGCTTCTCTGTCATGTTCAAGGTCAAGATTTTCAATCGACTCATCAATCTCCTTTATAAAATCCAGCATGCCTTTTTTGTAAATCTTGCCGTCCAATACGGTATGACCCGGGGCTCTCTGTTCCATAAACTCGGTAAATATACCAGCTTCAAATGCATCAATCCAGCGCTGCGGCACGGATTTAAATATCATCTCTCTGATTGTTTTGCCTTCCCAGTAGGGTATTATCTCTTTTTCATAAATTTCAAACACTTCGTCTGAGACTTTATATGAGACCTTTGGTCTATTGTTTAAAGCCTTTAAATCTTCCCTTCTATGCAGTGTTATCTCTGGGTATGTCGGTGTTGCTTTTGGTTCTTCCCCTCTTTCGCCGACTATAAGTTCACCATCGCCTATGTAAATTGTTTTGTGCTTTAGAATATACTCAAATGCCTTCGCCCTTTTGATAGGAATGGAAGTCTCTTTGCAGTTTTTGTAGAACTCTGTTAAAAGCTTTGCCCTTTCGACTGAGATTCTCTCAACAGCTTCGATTGATTGTCTTCTAAGTTTTCTGATGCGTTCGTTCATTCCGCGTTCTTCTTTGACTATCTTTGTGTAATCTATAATTTTGCAGCTTGTGTTTTGCATGGCTAACCCCCTATGTTTACATTAAAGCCAGCGTTTTTGAATATTTCCTTTAATTTCTCCATCTGCTTATCCGTTGGCTTTCTTATATTAGAAAGCATAAACGGCATTTTTAATCTTTTGTATTTATCAACCATCATCGAATGATAAGGCAGAAGGCTTATGCTTTTTATATTTTTTAGCTTTTTTAAAAACTCAATAGTTCCTTTGATATTCTCTTTATCGTCGTTTATTGTTGGTATGATAGGAATCCTTATATCTGTTTTGCCGCCATTTTTGTCAAGTTCTTTTAAATTTTTCAGTATCAGCTCGTTATTGACGCCAGTGTATCTTTTATGTTTCTTTGAATCCATAACCTTTAGGTCGTATAAGTATGTATCGCAAAACTCAATCGTCGATAAAAGCTTTTTGGTCTCTGTATAACCTGTTGTATCAATAGCTGTATTGACTCTTTCCTGTTTAAGCTTTTTTAAAAGTGCAAGCAAAAATTCATACTGCATAAACGGTTCGCCACCTGAAATTGTTATACCACCGCCATCTTCAAAAAATACTCTATCCTTTAGAAGTTCTTCTGTTAACTCTTCAACATCATAGAATCTTCCAACCACCTCAAGCGCATTTGTCGGACAATTCTGCCAACATTTACCACACATCGTGCATTTTTTTGTGTTTATCTCAATCCTATTCTCAATGAATTCAACTGCATTCTCTTTGCAAACAGCTTTGCATGTCAGACATCTGATACACCTATTCTCATAATACATAATCTCCTGATGCGGCCTTTGACTTTCGGGATTATGACACCAGAGACATCTCAATGGACAGCCTTTGAAAAATACCGTTGTTCTGATACCTTCACCATCGTGTATCGAGTATCGCTTTATATCAAAAATCAAGCCTTTTATTGGGTTTTTCATTTTATTGTCTTACCTTTTTACTCTCTGATATCTGATATATCACAAAAATAAAAAGAAATCAACAAAAAATGCAAATCTATCTTCATCTTTTATATTTATAGAAAGGTAGGATTTATACCTTACATTTCAATAGGGTAGGGCTGACCAATTGCCAGCCCTTGTCTGTTTTGTGGTTTTTTATAGGCCACACTCTTCTCTTTTTAAGAGCCACTCCCAATGTTCATCTACCTGTTTTTGGAACTCTTCAATTAAATGCTCGTTGCCTTTTTTGAATAGGTGTGCAAATCTTCTCTGCGGTTTTAGGTATTCAACAACAGGTAATTTCTTCTTTGGTTTGTAATTTATTTTTACTTTGCCATTTTCAACTTCGTATAATGGCCAGACGCATGTATCAACAGCAAGCTGAGCTATCTCGATTGCTTTTTCTGGTGGGAATCCCCAACCTGTTGTGCATGGCTCTATTACATTGATATATGTTGGACCATTTACATCCAAAGCTTTCTTTACCTTGTTCATCAAATCTCTCCAGTTTGATGGAGAAGCCTGTGCAGCATAGGGTAGATGATGTCCTTCAATGATGCTCATTATATCCTTTCTTGGTTGTTCCTTTCCGAACTTTACCTTACCATTTGGCGAAGTTGTTGTTGAACCACCAAATGGCGTTGCGCTTGACCTTTGGTTTCCTGTATTCTGATAGGCGTTGTTGTCATTACAGATGTATAGGAACTGATGGCCTCTTTCTATTGCACCTGATAAAGCCTGAAGTCCTATATCGTATGTTCCACCGTCACTTGCTACTGCTATAAATCTTATGTCTTTGTTTGTTCTGCCTTTTCTTTTCCATACTTTATACATTGTCTCAACGCCGGCTATCGTGCTTGCTGCATTTTCAAAGGCTGTATGAATCCATGGCACATTCCAGCTTGTGTAAGGATACAATCCTGTTGACACTTCAAAACAACCAGTGGCAGCCGCGACTACTATGTCGTATTTATCAGTGTCTGCAGCTGCAAACACCTGTCTCATTATAACTGAATGCGTACATCCCGGGCACAATCTATGTCCATTGACAAGTCCTTCTTTTTTCTTTGCAAGTTCGTTTAACAGAGCCATTTATTACCTCCACTCTCCTCTTAGGTTCAGGCAATCAAACTGTTTTTCAATTTTACCCGTTTCAACTATCTTTTTAAGCCTGTCAAATACCGAGCTGATATGAATGGGTTGTGTATCCCTTCCGCCAAGTCCGTATGAGTAGTTTATTATTGGAGCTCTTGTTGGTGTATCGTACAGTGCGCTTCTTATTTCTGTAAACAGTGGTCCACCCTGAGCACCAGCTGGTGATACCCTATCCAAGACTGCGATAGCTTTAGCAGATTGAAGGGCATCGGCAAGCTCCTTGTATGGGAATGGTCTGAATAATCTTATTTTCAATAGACCGACCTTCTGGCCTTCTTCCCTTAATTTATCAACAACATCCTTTGTTGTTCCGCAAACAGAACCTGCTGCGACTATTACAAGTTCAGCATCATCGAGTTTATATGCTTCATATAATCCGTATTCTCTGCCAAATGCTTCGCCAAACTCTTTTCCAACCTTTGCAACGACATCTTTGGCTTCAAGAATACCCTTTAGCTGACTCATCTTGTGCTCAAAGTACCAATTCGGTGGAGCCCAAGCACCATGCGTTACAGGGTCGTCTGTTTTTAAAAGTGGAAAGAGTGGTTCGTATTCTCCTATAAAATCTTTAACGGCTTTATCATCTTCCATCTCCCATATCTCGATTGCATGGGATATGTTGAAGCCGTCCATAGCAACAAGTGCCGGTGTCATTACATTCTTATTCTCTGCTATTTTTACAGCCTGAATTAAACCGTCGTATGCTTCCTGAGAATTTTCTGCTATTATCTGAATCCAACCTGTATCCCTTCCGCCCATTATATCGGAGTGGTCTCCATGAATGTTTAGTGGTGCGGATAATGCCCTTGCCACAACTGACATAACGATTGGCAGTCTCATTCCGCTTGCGATATAGAGCATTTCCCACATCAAAGCATATCCGTTTGCGCTTGTTGCAGTCATAACCCTTCCGCCTGCTGCTGCAGCACCAATGCATGCACTCATTGCGGAGTGCTCACTCTCAACTGTAACAAGTTCGGTATTCATTTCACCATCTGCTATAAATTGAGCGACTGCCTGTGGAATTGGAGTTGAAGGCGTTATTGGAAAGGCTGCGATTACATCGGGCTCTATCTGTCTTATAGCGTGGGCTGCAGCCTCATTTCCTGTCAATGCTACTTTTTTACCCATTTATTTCCTCCTATGTGCTTTTACTTAGAAAAAGCTTCTTTTCTTAATTCTTCTTCTGTCTTTCCCTTTGCTTGAGATTCAAGTACCATTACCAATGATTTTGGTTTACTTGGACACTGCTGTACACATATTCCGCAGCCCTTGCAATGGTCATAGTCTATACCAACCATTTTTCCTTCTTCGTTTGTAAGAATTGAGCTGTCAGGGCAGTAAACCCAACAAAACATACATTGAATACAGGTGTCAGGATTCCATACAGGTCTTTCAACCCTCCATGATCCTGTCTCATACTCTCTTGAGTTGCCCGGATCTTTTATTGTGGCGCCAATTAAAACTTCATCCCAATTGAGTAATTTTTCAGCCATTTATTTTACCTCCTCGTATGCTTTTTCTATGGCTTGCCTGTTGCCTTCTATTATTTTTTCTGGGAATTTTCCTGCTTCTTTTAATAGTTCAACAACACCGTTTGATACTTCTTCTTTTGTAAATAGTCCTGTAACTTTGGCTAACGCTCCTATCATTGGAGTATTTGGTATTGCTCTACCAAGTGCTTCTATGCTTATCTTATTTGCATCTATCACATACACTTCATAATCTTCAAGATTGAGTTCTTTGATAACTTCATCTTTTGGAAAAGCCGTGTTAATTATAACCTTTCCATCCTTTTTAAGCCCTTCTTTTATATTGACGAGTCCCATAAGTGTTGGATCAAGCAACAAGACGATGTCTGGCTCCATGTATTCGGAGTGGTCTCTGATGGGTTTCTCATCAACCCTTGTGAATGCTACAACAGGTGCGCCTCTTTTTTCTGCGCCGTAAACTGCGAATCCTTGAGCGTAAATACCTTCTTCCTGGGAAATTAACTCGGCCAATGTTTTTGCTGCCGTAACAGCTCCTTGACCAGCCCTTCCGTGCCACCTAATCTCTAATTTTTTGGACATTCTCAAACCCCCAAACCATAATTTATGAAAGATTTATGCAACAACCCTTGACTTAAATGCTTCTATTAATGTTTTTTTGTCTATATAGTTGATGTTTGCGCCTATGGGAACACCGCTTGCAACTTTTGTTATTCTTGCTTTGCTATTCTTTAGTTTCTCTTTTATATATTGAGTTGTCAGATCACCTTCTGTTGTTGAACTTAAAACGAGTATCACTTCCTTAAAACCTTCTTCTTGTACTCTTTTACTTAGATATTCTATTCTCTTTATGGTGCTGTCTATGTCGTATATAGGCGAAATCACTCCCCCCAAAACAAAATATAACCCATTATACACATGTGACGATTCTATTTCAACTAAATTTTCAATTGTCTCTACTACACATATTGTTGTTTTTTCACGTGTGTCATTATTACATATATCACATACATCGTCAGAATTTGTCGTTATATTGAAGCACTTTTTGCATACTCTTATGTTTTTTGAAAGTTCGTTTAAGCTATTGATTAATTTGTTTAGTATGTTTTTATGCTCTGCTAACCAGAAGGCATACCTTTTTGAATTTTTATCACCTATGCCGGGAATCTTAGATAAGTATAATGCGACATCTTCAATTAGATTTCTCTCTTTTTTCATTAAAACATACCAGGAATGTTTAAACCACCTGTTAAAGCCGATATTTTTGCTTCCATATTCTCCTTTGCTTTTCTTACGGCTTCATTTACACCGGATAGGATTAAATCTTCCAATGTTTCTATATCATCAGGGTCAACTATCTCTTTTGAAATCTTTATGCTGACGACTTCACCGAGACCGTTGGCTTTTACTGTTACCATTCCGCCGCCAACAGTTACTTCAACTGTCTCTTTTGCAGCTTCCTGTTGCGTTTTTGCTATCTGTTGTTGAATCTTCTTTGCCTGCGCCATCAATGCATTTAAATCCATACCACCTAAGTTTTTCGCTGCCATACTATCTCTCCTTTCCAAGACTTAATTAATTATAGATTTATTTTTTTAATTTTTCAATATTTATTATCTTACCACCAAAGGTTTTAAGTATTATATCAACAGCGGATTGATTATTGTCTTGTTCTATATTTTCTTTAATGTCGATTCTCTCTTCTTTTTTAAGATCTGCTTTTTCATTATAATTGTTTGCGGGTGTTGTATTTAGCTGTGTCAGATTACTTTCGGATAGTTTTTTTATAATGTTTTCTATTTTTTCCAATTTGCCTGCTGCTGCGGCTTTGTGCGTTGCAATAACCATAGAAGGTAGCTGGTCTATCTTCTGTTTCATATCAACCAATGCTTTGTAGAATATATTTAAAAGTGCGGTTTTTCTCTCGATACTTAAATCCTTTTCTATAAGTGCATCCAAGATTTGCCTGCAGAATGTTTCTAAATCCTTCGATTCACTGTTTAATCGTTTTATTATGTCTGTTGCTTCTTTTGGCTTTTCGTTTAATAGGTTTTCTAAATAGGTGTTGACTGTATCCGTTGTGGAGATTCCAAGCACAACCGATACATCTTCTTTTGTTATCCTTTTGTCTGGTTTATAAGAGATACATCTATCTAAATATCCTTCTGCAACCCTTAATGAGCCATTGCTTGCATAAGCTATAAGCGATATGCCTTCACTATCTATTTCTATCTGTTCTTGTTCTGCTATGTATCTTAATTTTTTCTCTATCTCTTCTTCTGGTATGCGTTTTAGGTTTAATATCTGGCAGCGCGATAGTATCGTGTCTGGGACCTTCTCTATAGCTGTTGTTGCAAAGATAAATTTTACATACTCGGGTGGTTCTTCGATTGTTTTTAAAAGTGCATTAAATGCTTCCTGGGTTAACATATGAACTTCGTCAATAATGTATATCTTGAATCGCCTTTTTAATGGCGGATATTTAACGCTTTCTATTATGGCTCTTGCATCTTCTACCTTTCTGTTTGATGCTCCATCTATCTCTATAACATCGACATCCTTGCCTACAGCGATGGCTTTGCATGCTTCACACTTGCCACATGGATCTATTGTTGGTCCATCTTTGCAGTTTAGGGATTTTGATATAATACGGGCAAGTGATGTCTTACCTGTTCCCATGGGACCACTAAGCAAGATAGCATGATGGACTTTGCCTGTCTGTATAGCATTCTTCAAGATTTGAACGGCTACTGGTTGGCCGACAACTTCACTTAGCTTGGAAGGCCTATATTTTCGTGCAAAAACCTTATACATCTTATCTCCCTTAGCGATGCCCAACGGGCAGGAGATTGCGCGCTCGCACAACCCTACCTACCGTTGCTCCCTTCCGGGCCTGGCGGGGTTCAGTAGGGAGTGCGTCGCACAAGCCCACCACGCTGGACATCGCTAAAAGAAATATCTGGCGCGCCCAGGAGGACTTGAACCTCCGACCCCAAGAACCGCAATCTTGTGCTCTATCCAGCTGAGCTATGGGCGCCAATTTTGTTTACCATAAAAAATGGCGGAGAGGGCGGGATTCGAACCCGCGGTAGGGCTTTTAACCCTACACACGATTTCCAATCGTGCTCCTTCAGCCAGGCTCGGACACCTCTCCGCTTTGCAAATACGATACTAACAGCATCCGTTTAAAAAGTCAAGAGTGCAGATTTGCTGTTTTATAAACTATTTTCTTAATTCTTCTATGGCAGATATTATAAAGAAGACAGAAAATCCTATAATTAGTCCAAGGATTAGCTCTGGTATAAGTGGCACTTTTACTTCTTTTAAATCGTGGAATAGTAAAACTTTATGTAAATAGATGCCGCCACCAACGATAATCATTGCAAATGTTCCAACTACAGAGAGAAATTTTATTGTTTTTGGCATAAGTTTTATCAGAAATATACCAAGCTGTTTCAATAATCCATCGCACCTTTCGATTAAGAATAAACCCATATCGTCCATTCTTATAATTAATGCCACTGTTCCATAAACACCGATGGTTGCAAGGACTGCTGCAGCCGTTGTTGAGATAACCTGTATTAAAAATGGTTTTCCTTCCACACTTGCAAGTGAAATGATGACAATCTCAAGTGAGAGTATAAAGTCTGTCAGGATGGCGGATCTTATCTTTTCTTTTTCGCTTTTTGGTATAAGTTTTTTCTCTTTGTGTCTTAGGAAGTTTATAATATTTTCAACACCTTCAAAACTTAGGTATGTCCCACCTATTATTAAAATCGGGTTTATAAACCATGGGATAAAGTATTTAAGTGTAAATATTAATGGTAAGATTATTAACTTATTTAGCAAAGAGCCTTTTATTATTGCGATAATTATCGGGATTTCCCTGTCTGAGTTTACACCCAGCGTTTTCTTTGCGCCAACGGCAAGGTCATCGCCCAAGATTGCAGCTGTCTTTTTCGTAGCTATCTTTGTTGCACTTGCAACATCGTCAAGCAGGTATGATATATCGTCAAGTAAGGCAAAAAAACCAGAAGGCATTACATTGTGTATATGTTATCGGCAAATTCAACAGCTTCAAAGTAGTAAAGATTTATATTTTGCGGTGTTAGATTAAATTTATCCATTATCTCCTTTGCCTTATCAAAGTCTCCTTTTTCATACAGAATAATAAAATCAAGTAATTGCTTGTAGATATTATCTTTGCCAAGCAAAGCTTCCTTTATATCTTCGTTTAGATAATCAAATTCTTTTAATGCCTTCTCCATAGGCAGTTCAAGTAGTGAATCTATAAGTGAATACATGCCAAGCATATAAGCATTTTCTTCATCTACTGAAAAGTTTTCAGCAAGCAAGGATGCAAATTTTGCCCTTACAGTTGAGAGTATGGCAAGCTCTTCTGGTTTGTTCTCTGCAAGCTGGGAGATATAGAGTATATTCAACCATTTTCTTGTTTTTGCTTCACCAAGTAGTGTTACAGCCTTTTTTATGCTTGTTATCTTGTTTCTTAAACCGAAAAATGGTGAATTGACAAGCGAAAGGAACTTTGAGTTTAGATAAAAATCTCCACTTATCAGTTCTATTAAGTCTTCTATTTGACTTGATGGGTCATTTACTATCCTTAAAGCCTTTATGAGACTTGCTTGATAGGCTGGCACATCCTTCTTTGTTTCTATCTCTGGTTTTTCAAAGAAAAAACCTTGAAAATAGTCAAAACCTAAATTTAGTGCAAATTTGTAATCTTCTTCTGTTTCGACCTTCTCTGCAAGCAGCTTCAGGTTGTATTTTTTGTATTTTTCTACTTCTTTTTTTATTTCTTCCTTTGATAGTTCTAAAAAATCGATCTTTATGATGTCTGCTAATTTTACCAATTCCTGCAGATCTTCTTCAAATACAAAATCGTCCAGCGCAATTGTGTATCCGTTTAATTTTGCTTCCTTTAGCGCTTTAATGACTTCCTGTTTTGCCTTTACCGTTTCTAAGACTTCTATGACTATTCTCTCTTTTGGTAGCGTTTCAAATAGCTTTTCTGTAATTAGGTCTTCTGTGAAGTTTATGAATATTCTTCCCTTTTTTGCTACTTTATCTAAGCCAAGATTAAGAAATGTGTTTACTACTACCCTTAATGTTGCTGTATCACCGTCTAAATTCGTTTGAGATGTCTTCATTGATGGGTTTTCTCTATAGAGAAGCTCATAACCAAAAACCTTTCCTTTTCTATCGAGTATTGCCTGTCTTCCGATGAGAAAATCCATTGTTTTGCTCCCTTCTATGGTGTTGATAGGTATTGTTCAAGACTCATAGTTTCGTAAGATCTTGATAGTATGAATTTAAATACCTTGCTCAATGTGTCTGGTTTAATGTATCCGGGTATGGTTAAGATAGGTTTTAGGTTTTTGTCTGTGAATACGATGAATGGTGTTGAACCCCTAAATCCAAAAGTAACGGCTATATCTCCTGTATCTAATTTTAGGTTGCCATTCTTTGTTGGTAGTATGTAGTATCTATTTTGGTTTACATGTATAAAATAGATTGTGAATGATTTTTTGGCTTCTGTAAGCTCTTTGTTATTTTCTAAGTCGTTATGTAGTTTTTTGCAGTAATGACATGTCGAGCTATCAAATATAAGTATTGTAGGTTTTCCGTGGGTTTCTATTTTTATAATCTCTTTGTTCTCTTTTTTTGAGCATGAAAATAGGGTAATGGCAACCAACAAAAAAGCAATAAGTAAAAATCTTTTCATATCAATTTTCCTCCATTAAAAAAAGTAATGAAAAACCCAATCCAGTCTGCCATGTTTTATAAACCAGATGCCACTGTATTTCATCACTTCCTTTATCTTTTTTCGTTTCGACGGCGCATAACAGTGAACTTTACAATGCTTGCACTGTGGTTTTGGGTCTAAAGGACAATTGTAAAGTTTGTTTAAAGAGTATTGAAGCAAATCATAACACTCCTTACATAAGCCGTCTTTGTACTCCTTGACACCGTTTTTTAAATGGTTATTCCTGCAGTAAACCTCTATGAATTTTCTTAAAACCTTTTCGTCCTTTTTTATACGCTTCTCTTTATTCACAGATGTTTATAAGCCTTATTGCCGATGTCTGTTCTGTAATGCATCTTATCGAAGTGTATCAGTTTTATTGCATCGTATGCCTTCTTTTGGGCTTTTTTAAACTCTTTATCTATCCCGACAACATTTAAAACCCTTCCGCCGTTTGTTAGAATTTTGCCATCTTTGAGCTTTGTTCCTGCATGAAATACAATAACATCGTTAAGTTTTTCAACTTCGTCTAATCCTGTTATCTCTTTTTCTTTCTCATAGCTTAGTGGATATCCGCCACTTGCAAGAACGACGCTAACAGCATAGGCATCTTTCCATTTTAAAGAATACTTATTTAGCGTGCCGTCAATTGTGGCAAGCATAATCTCAACTATATCACTTTCAAACAGCGGCAGTATTGCTTGTGTCTCTGGGTCTCCAAATCTGCAGTTAAATTCAAGCACATACGGTTTGTTATCTTTTATCATTAAACCGGCATACAAAACACCCTTATACGGTGAACCTTCATTTTTCATGCCTTCAATAGCTTTCTTCATTATGTTGTTGATTATATCCTGTTTTAACTTTTCGTTTACTATTGGCGCTGGAGCATAAGATCCCATACCGCCTGTGTTTGGGCCTTCATCGTTATCAAAAACAGGTTTATGGTCTTGTGCGGCAATCATCGGTAATATATGTTCTCCATCTGAGAATACCAAAAACGATGCTTCTTCGCCTTCCAAAAACTCTTCAATTACAACCCTTCTGCCTGCTTCTTTGAAGCGTTTTTTTATAAATATATCTTCCAATGCTTTAGATGCTTCTTCTTCTGTTTTTGCGACCGTTACGCCTTTGCCTGCTGCAAGTCCATCTGCTTTTACAACAATTGGTGCACCCTTCTTCTCTATATAAGCTTTTGCCTGTTCATAGTTATCAAAGACTTCATAGTCTGCTGTGGGTATATCGTATTTTTTGAAAAACTCCTTAGCAAACGATTTGCTTGCTTCAATCTGTGCAGCTTCTCTATTTGGGCCAAATGCCTTGATGCCTTTTTCGTTAAGCTTATCGACGATGCCTTCTGCTAAAGGATTTTCAGGTCCAACAACAACAAGTTCTATTTTGTCTTTTAAGCAGAAATCAACAATACCATCTATATCTTCTGCCGATATATCTATATTTTCTGCTATTGCTGCTGTCCCTGCATTGCCGGGTAAGCAGTAGAGTTTATCGCACAATCTGGACTCTTTTATCTTGTATGCTAAAGCGTGTTCTCTTCCACCACCACCAACAACGGCTATTTTCATATCTTCTCTCCTTCTTATACATTGAACTTATTTACGGCTTCTGAGACCCTTTGAGCCATATCTTTTAGCTCAACCGATGCCCTTGAGACATCTTCTGCAGCCTTTGCGTTCTCTTTTGCTGCTTCTGTTACTTCTCTGACTTGAGAATCTATCTCTGCGACTGTTGCGGATATCTCTTCAATGGCTGCTGATGTTGAAGATATCTCTTCTATTGTCTGATTTGTCCTTTCCACGACTTCATTTATATGGTCTTTATTCTTTTGAATGGCTTGGGCTTCTGATAGTATGCTATCTTGTGTCTCCTTTGTTTTCTGGATTGTCTTTTCGACATCGTTTTGCATTGTGATTATCATGTTTCTAATCTCTTCTGTTGAACTTTGGGTCTTCTCTGCTAATTTTCTTACTTCATCTGCAACAACGGCAAAGCC
>CAYTZD010000047.1:0-13139 GCA_964442345.1 uncultured Hippea sp.
GTTCATAATAGTTGAGATTATACAAATTTAAATAAAAAAAACCAGCCCAAAGGCTTATTCTATCCTTATTGATTTGCTTTATCTTGATTTTTCTTCTGCTCTCCTTTAATATTAAGCAGAGAAAAACAAAAGAAGGGGAGAAAATGCTAAGCGTATTAAAAAAGATATTTGGAACACAAAACGATAGAATCTTAAAGTCAATTCAACCGTATGTAAACAAGATAAACGATAGGGAAAGCTGGGCAAAATCCTTAAGCAATGATCAGATTAAGGAAGAGATAAAGAAACTCGAAGATCAGTATCATAAAAAGAACGACTTGGATGCTATTTTGGTTGATTCGTTTGCCTTAACCAGAGAGACGGCAAGAAGAACGCTTAATATGAGGCACTTCGATGTTCAGCTTATAGGTGGCTATGTGCTTCATAAGGGCATGGTTGCCGAAATGAAAACAGGCGAAGGTAAAACGCTTGTTGCAACCCTGCCTTTGGTATTGAATGCGATGACAAGGCGCGGCGTTCATCTTGTTACGGTTAACGATTATTTGGCAAAAAGGGACGCATTGTGGATGGGTCCGATTTATCTATTTTTGGGTTTTAGCGTTGGCGTTATTCAGCAGCAGAATAAATCGTTTTTGGTTGAATGGGACGATAAAGAAAAATTCACAACAAAGCTTGTGCCATGCTCAAGAAAGGAAGCCTATCAGGCAGATATAACATACGGCACGAATAGCGAATTTGGCTTTGATTATCTGCGCGATAATATGAGTTATTCGCTTGACGATTATGTGCAAAGGGACTTTTACTATGCCATCGTTGACGAAGTGGATTCAATATTGATAGACGAAGCAAGAACGCCGCTAATCATATCTGGCGTTGCAGATAAGCCATCTTCACTTTATTACAAGATAGATAAGGCAGTTAGGCAGCTTAAACCTGAAGATTACGAAGTTGACGAGAAGACAAAGAATGCCGTTTTAACTGATTCTGGTGTTGAAAAGATACAGAAGATTTTGGGATTGAAGAATCTATACGATATTGAAAACATTGAGATTCTGCATATGGTTAATCAATCCCTGAAGGCTCATACGGTTTATTTGAGAGATAAGGATTACATCGTTAAAGATGGCAAGGCGATAATAGTTGATGAATTTACCGGCAGGCTTATGCCAGATAGGAGATATTCAGACGGCTTGCATCAGGCTATAGAAGCAAAAGAGCATCTAAGGATTCAAAAGGAATCCCAAACGCTTGCGTCAATAACATTTCAGAATTACTTTAGAATGTATGAGAAGCTTGCAGGTATGACAGGAACGGCAGCAACAGAAGCCAGAGAATTCAAAGAGATTTACAATCTTGATGTTGTGGTGATACCAACAAACAAGCCTGTAATCAGAAAAGACCACAACGATCTGGTATTTAAAACGCATAGGGAAAAGGTGAATGCAATAATAAAAGAGATTGAAGAGAGACATAAGAAAGGCCAACCTGTCTTGGTTGGAACGACAAGCGTTGAGAAATCCGAAGAACTTCATAAGATTCTTGTTAAAAAAAGGATTCCGCATGCTGTTTTAAACGCTAAGCACCACGAGAAGGAAGCAGAGATTATCGCACATGCTGGAGAACCAGGCAGGGTTACAATAGCAACAAATATGGCAGGGCGTGGCGTTGATATAAAACTTACCGAAGAGAGCAAAAAACTTGGCGGCCTATTCATACTTGGCACAGAAAGGCACGAATCAAGAAGGATAGACAATCAGCTAAGGGGAAGGGCAGGCAGACAGGGAGACCCAGGAGAATCAAGATTTTTCTTATCCTTAGAAGACGATCTGCTTAGGATATTTGGTTCAGAAAGGATAAAGATTTTGATGGATAAGCTGGGCGTTGAAGAAGGAGAAGCAATAGAGAATAAAATGGTAAGTAGAGCGATAGAAAACGCCCAAAAGAAGGTTGAAGATTACAACTTTGAGATAAGAAAGAACCTGCTTGAATACGACGATGTTATGAATAAACAAAGGCAGGTAATATACGAACAGAGAAGAAGCATACTTGAAGGTAAGGATTTAAAAGAAGACATTTTGGGTTATGTGGATTCTATAATCGACGATTTAGCAGACCAGTTTTTGCCAGATAAGGTTGATCCGACAAACTGGGATGTTGAAGGATTCAATAAAGAGACAAGAAGGATATTTGATAAAACCTTTGAGATAGATACGCAAGAGCTTTCAAAAACAAAGCAGAGACATAAACTGCTTGAACAGATAAAGGATGAACTAAAGAAGGAATATAACGAGAAAGAAGAACTTATCGGCTCTGAAGAGATGAGAAATTTGGAAAGACAGATAATGCTTCAAATTGTGGATATGCACTGGAGAGAACATCTGAAGAATATGGATTATCTGCGTGATGCAGTGGGTTTGAGAGGGTATGGTCAAAGAGACCCACTGGTCGAATATAAGAAGGTATCGTTTGACGAATTTGAAGATATGGTTAGAAGGATTCAGGAAGACACCGTTGCATCAATATACCATATAAGGATAGTGTTTGAGTAAGTTTTATATCGATACGCCATTTGATAGGTGGTTAATTTTTGAGATAGAAGAGAAGATTAACTCTATCAGCTTTTCAGAAGAAAAAAGCGGAATTAAGCTATCCGGGCAAATTAGAAGTGAACTGCTAAATATATTTGAAAAAAGAAGCTTTAAATTTTTTGACTATTCTTCTTTAAATACATCTTTCCTTTCTGAAAAAGCTAAACTGCTTCATAATTTTTTGATAAAGACAAGGGTGGGTGAGACATTTACATATTCAGAAGTTGCAAGAGAGCTTTTTGGCGACGAAAGATACAGGCGTGCAACTGCCATGCTTCTTAAACATAATAGATTTGCATTTCTTGTTCCTTGCCATAGGGTTGTTGCAAAAAACGGTATCGGTGGCTATTCTGCTTCAGTTGAGCTAAAACTAAAGATATTAAAGTGGGAGAAGAAAGAACTGCCATGAGAAGAGAATCAGGATGGAGTGGTTTCTGGTGTGGCGCAACTTATAGCTGCTTGGTCTTGCGCTAATACAAAAACCCAAATAGCCACAGCGGTATTCTACGATCTAAACCTATCTCTATGTCGTCAATGGCAAGATAGCTGTTTTCTGTCTTTTTTATTTGGGAAAAGTCCTTATTCCTGCCGCCAACTTCAAAGATATACTTCTCATCAACAAGAAAATCGGCTTTGTCTGAATAATGAAGAGAATGGTTATATTTAAGCATCGACGCAAAGAATGTTTCTCTTATAGTTCCTTTTTTTGGATTTAAACATAAAGCATTCAATAGATTGGTATTTGATAGGTATAGCTTATCCGGTTTTCTAATCGACTTAAACCTTTTGGCTTCGTTCTGTATCTGAATGATAAGTTCAGCCCGTGAGAGATAGTCCATATACTTATACAGTGTTGCCTTTGATATACCTGTTATGTTTGAGATATTCTCAACGGATAGTTCTAATGGTTCTGAGATTGCTATTGTAGCAAGCAACTTCTTAAGTGTCGATATTTTCTCTGGGTGTATGTTGTATATCTCGGCTAAATCTTCGTATAAGGCTGCATTTATCGAATCAGACAATCTATCTTTAAATTTTGCCTTATCTTCCAAATAAAAAGGATATGCACCATATTCTAAATAGTCGCTGAAAATTTTTAAAATCTTTTCTTCTTTCAATGATTTTATAATCTTTAAAGCTATATCCTGATGATTTTCTATTATTTCTTTCAATGTGCGGATTTTTAGAGAAATACCCAATTCTAATTCAATAAATTCCCTTAAAGAGAGAATAGGAAGTTTGTACATAGAAAATCTGCGCGTAAAATCAGGATTTGTTATCTGCAAAGCGGAAGAACCAGAAAATACAACTTTTACATCCAAAAAATCATATACCGACTTAAGATGCTTTTGAAATTCTTTTGCCTTATGTATCTCATCGATAAATGCTATTTTTCCGCCCTTTCTGTTGAATTCGTCAAGAAAATCAAACAGCGATACACCAGAGAATGCAGGATGATCGCATGATATGTAAATGGTCTCTTTAAAAGGCATGTTTAGGCTTTTTAAAAGCTGTAGCATAAGTGTGGTTTTGCCTACACCTCTTGCACCGTAGATGCCGATAATCTTTGCGTCGCTCTTTTTTATCTCATAGAAGAGAAATCTTTTGTAATCTGGTATATCTTGGGTTAACTTGTTTGCATAGAGATTAAAGGCTATCTCAAGCAGGTTCATTAGTTCACTCCATTAAACTAAAATCAGCAATATTAGTTTAACGCATTAAACTAATATGTCAATCTATTGTTTTTCTGTTTTATCCTATTTTTGCCTTCAGTTTTTCAAGTTCCTGTTTCTTCTCAAGCAGAAGCTTTGTATTTTTCTCTATCTCTTTTAGTTTCTTTTCAACCTGTTTTTCGTTTTCCTGCTTGAGTTTTATAGCTTTATCAAGTGCATCCTGTATGGCTTCTATTGTTAGATCAAGTTTGTCTTTAAGCTGGTCTTTAAACCTGAATGTTGTTTCTCTGACCCTTTTTGTTAGGTCGTATCTAACCCTTCCGCAGTGCCTGTCAAATAGCTCAATTGTTGTCTTTTTGATATGTTTCTGGGCTATCTTTTTACCTATGAAAAACGGCAGTTTTGTTCTGAAGGTTGTTGCAAATATATTTAAGATGCCCATCTGGTCTTCAAGCATAAAGTAAAAATCGCTCTTTTGCGTTAACTTTTCTTTATCTATATAGGCATTCAGTTTAACATCGAAGATTGAAGAAGCTGTGTTTATAATCTCTTCTATCTTTGTATTTATCCTTTTGGCTAAATCTTCGTAAATCCTTTCAACCTTGTCTGAGATTATTTCTGACTGTTCTTTTCTCCATTCTGAGAATATCTCCATAATGTATCCGTTCATCTTTTGTGTCATGTAATTTTCAAATTCTTCTGTGCTTAGCTTCTCTTTTGTTTTCTCTTCAAAGTGTTTCTGCATCTTTTCTATAAGAGAAGGTAGCCACTTTTCCTTTAGTTTTTCTATCTCTTCGTCTAATTCCTTATAAATCTTGTCTATGCGTTTATCCAGGATGTATTCGTATTCTTCTGCTTCGTCTTTTACCGTTTTTATGAATTCATCAAACTTTTTGACCTTGTCGGTTAACTCTTCAATTGATAGTTTCTGCGTCTCTTTCTGTAACTTATAAGCCGTTAGTTCGTTATTTATGTGTCTTAGAATGGCATTTATTACGCTTGTGGCTATTATATTCATTCTCTCTTTTGCTATAAATTCTTCCAACGATTCTTCGATTGCCTTTATTCTTGACTGCTTCAAAAGATTAGAATCTTTGTTGATTTTTGCCTTCAATGCAGTTTTTGCAGAGATAGGATAGATTTTTATGTTGTTATTCTGCGTATGTTCTTTAAGCAGCGATCTGTTGAATTCCACCACTTCGTCAAGTTCATCTTTAGAGACTATGTCTATCTTGTTTAGGACAAAGAAAAACTTTTCGGTGTAAACCTTTACATTCTTTAAGAAATCAATCTCAGCTTCGGTTAATGGCGGGTCTGGACTCATAACAAAAACGGCAGCATCGCAATACGGTAAAAAGCTTAAAGCAACATCGGTATTGTGCTTAAATACGCTTCCTATACCAGGTGTGTCTATTATCCTTACACCTTTTTTTAGATATTCAGATGGGTGAAATACATAGACTTCCTTAACATTAAGTCTATTTTTTGGATTGTGCTTCTCTGTAACATACTTCTCTATCTCTTCTATCTCTATCTCTTTTTTGCTGTTGTCTAAGAACTTGACCTTTGCTTTCTTTATCTGGGAATATGAGATTATTGTTACAATTGAAGTCAAAGGCAGGATAGAAGATGGAACGATATCGTCGCCAAGTAAGGCGTTTATGAAGGTTGATTTGCCTCTTTTAAACTGGCCGACAACAACAAGGTTGAACTGTTCGGATTCAAGTTTATCTAAAGCCTTATCCAAAGCAGCGCTTTTAGGCGTTATCTCTTTAAGAAAGTTTATCTCTTTTTTGAGTGTCTCTTTTATGTTTTGCATAGGCATACCCCCTACCGTTTTATTCAGGTAGAGGTCATCATCCCAAAGGCGGGCTTTTAAAGGCTGACCTCATAGCCTTTTGGTGTCGATAATATAAAAGAAAGAGAAAAAAATCAATTGGTCTTGCAATTTTTTTGTTGACAAGATTAAAAGAATTTGTATAGTTAATCTTGCTTTTAGCTTGAAGGGGCCCATAGCTCAGCTGGCTAGAGCCACCGGCTCATAACCGGTTGGTCCCAGGTTCGAGTCCTGGTGGGCCCACCAACTTATTTAATGAGAGTAGAAGAGGTAATAGGTTACTTAGAAGCATACTTCCCTTTAAGCCTTCAGGAAGGCTGGGATAACTCTGGCCTTCAAGTTTCTCCGAAGGATAACTCCATAAAAGGCATACTGTTAGCGTTAGACATAACGGATAACACGCTAAATGAAGCTATTGAACTTGGTTGTAATCTTATTATTGCACACCATCCTTTAATCTTTTCATCGACAAAGAAGATATTTAACGACTTTTATCCGTTCAATGTTGTTTATAAAGCTATAGAAAACGGTATAGGGATTTATGCTTTTCATACCAATCTTGATATTGCAGAAGGTGGCTTAAACGATTATCTGTGTGATTTGCTAAATTTAAGTGATGTTCAGATAATTCAAGAGCATAAGCCTTTAAGAATAGGCGTTCTAAAAAGGGATTATACGATAGATGAATTTGCCGCTTTTGTTAAAGAGAGATTAAAGATTGATACAGTCAAGGTTGTAAAAGCAAGTGATAGACCTATAAGAAAGGTGGCAGTTTGCTCTGGTAGCTGTATGGATCTGCTTAATGATATAAAAGCGCTTGATTTTGATCTGTTTTTAAGTGGTGATTTAAAGCACCATATAGCGATTTTTGCCAAAGAGACGGGTATAAATGTGATCGATGCGACGCATTTTCATACGGAGAAATTCTCAAAAAATATTCTTTTTAAGTTGCTGAAGGATAGATTTGAAGGCCTTAGGGTTTTTATCTCAGAAAGAGATGAATTACCATGGAAATACTTATAAGGAGGTGCCAATTTGAATCCAGATTTGAAGAAGTTGCTTGATATTCAGCAGTACGATAAGGAGATAGCGTCTTTAGAAGCCGAGCTAAAAAGGCTTGAATCCAAGGAGAATAAGATAGTAGAGGTCGTTGAGATAAAAAAATCCCAGATAGCAGACGCAGAAGAAGAGCTAAACGAGATAAAAAAGGATATAGAAGATAAGAAAAGTTTGCTTGATGAGACGATTGAAAATCTCAAAAAGCTGGAAGTTAAATTGAACAGTGTATCCACAGAAAAGCAGATGCAGGCTGTAAATACCGAGATAGATATAGCAAAAACCAACAAAACGGTATTGGAAGAGAAGATAGAAGCCTTAGAAGAAGAGCTATCCTTAAAAGAGAAAGGACTTAAAGAGTTAAAGGACAGATACGAACAGCTTCTTAGAACGCTTGAGGAATACAGAAATAAGTTTGATAAAAGAAGAGAAGAGATTAACAGAAAGATAGAAGAGATAAACAAAACAAAGGAAGAATTGTTGCCGACTATCGATGAAAAGGTGTTTAAAAAGTATGAGAGAATCAATAAGTGGGCCAAAGGAACGGCTATTGTTCCTGTAAGACAGGAAGCCTGCTACGGCTGTTTTATGAAACTTACGCCGCAGGTTTTAGCTTTACTTGAAGAGACAGACGAAATAGTTTACTGTCCAAACTGTGGCAGAATGCTTTATTTAGAAGAGATAGAACTTGATGAAGATTAAGGAGTTTTTTAAAGAACTTTTAAAAGAAGGTTCAATAGATAGGGTGCTTAAGAAGCACCCTGAGCTTACCTTTGATGATGTAAAATCGTTTTTTGAAGAAGTTATAAGTAGATTTGATGATAAAGATAAGGTTGAGTTATATGTTGATGGTGCATCGTCTGGAAATCCAGGAAGTGCGGGTATTGGTATTGTAATCAAAAGTGGTGATAAGATTTTGAAAAGTCTGTCTAAATCCATAGGTAAAACAACAAATAATGTGGCAGAATATACCGCTGTTATTGTTGGTTTAGAAGAAGCATTAAAGATGGGTGTAAAAAGTGTTTCCGTCTATAGCGATTCTGAGCTTGTCGTTAAGCAAATAGATGGCATTTACCGTGTTAACAACGATACATTGAAAAAACTTAAATCTGAAGTTGAAAATTTAAAGTCTAAATTTAATGAATTCTCCATTGTTCACATTCCACGCCAGAAGAATAAACTTGCCGATAAACTTGCAAAGGAAGGGTGTAAGTAATCTAAAATTTTACTTCTCTTCCCTTGCATAAGGGATGCCAAGTTCCTTTGGTGGTTTTATATGGCGTGTCTTTAGAATAATTGAACTTATAACTATAACGATAAATGTTACCACATACGGCAGCATGTTTAGAATTGCCGATGGGATTGTAGTGCCTGATGCCTGAAGTTGAAACTGAAGTGCGTTTATACCACCGAACAGATATGCGCCAAACATGGCTTTTAATGGATCCCATAAGGCAAAGATTACCAATGCTATGGCTATCCAGCCTCTGCCTGCTGTTATGTTGTCAAGCCAGAATGGTGCATAGGCTGTTGTGAGATATGCTCCACCTGCACCTGCAAGCAGACCGCCAAAGAATGTCCAGAAATATCTGACTTTGTAAACATTTATTCCCATTGCATTTGCGGCTTTGGCATTTTCTCCAACTGCCCTTAGATTTAATCCTATGCTTGTTTTGTAAAGTATAAACCACATAACAAAGACCAATAAATACGATAGATATACAATTAAATCCTGTCTAAAGAATACTTCTCCCACAAAGGGTATGTTTGATAGAATGGGTATGTTTATCTGTGGTATTGTGTTGTTTATTGACATGTTTATCCACTTTTGACCGTAGAATGTTGTAAATCCCGCTCCAAATATTGTTAAAGCAAGTCCGCTGACTATCTGATTGCCACGCAAGGTTATAGAGATAAATGCATGAATTAAGGCTGCTATGCCACCTGCCAATGTCCCGGCAAGAAAGCCTATATAAGGATTACCTGTTGAGTATGCTGCTATAAAACCAAAAAACGCCCCGATTAGCATCATTCCTTCAACGCCTAAGTTTAATATACCGGCTCTTTCTGTGAATATCTCGCCCATTGTTGGCAAAAGCAGAATGGTTCCTGCTTTTATTGTATTTGCAAGTAGCGTCGTATATATGTTATGCACCATACTTTTTCCACCTTATTCTGTAATGTAAAAATATCTGAGCGCCAACAAGGCTAAATAGCGTTATGCTTTCTATTAAGCCAACTATACCGTATGATACTCTCATCGATATCTGAATTGAATATCCACCACTTGAAAGTCCACCAAACAACAGCGATGCTATGATAGCCATAATGGGATTAAGATACGATATCCATGCAACTATGATAGAAGTATAACCGTAATCTGCGCTTATTTTTATCTGCAAAAAATGAATAATGCCTGAGACTTCCACTATTCCAGCAAGGCCAGCCAAAGCGCCACTTATCGCCATACTTATTAAAATATTTCTGTTAACATTTATGCCTGCATACCTTGCAGCTAAAGGATTATCTCCTATAACCTTAACTTCATAACCAAAGCGCGTCTTTTTTAGGATAAACCAGATAAGAAAGACGGCTATAAGTGCAAATATTATGCCTATGGTTATCCTTGTGCCTTCAAAAATTATAGGCAACTGAGCCGTTTGCGGGAATGTCTTTGACAGTGGGAATCCGTAGCTTGTTGGATTTTTCCAGGGTCCATACATAAGAAACTTTAAGATATAAAGTGCTATGTAATTTAAAAGTAGCGTTGTTATGACTTCATTTACTTCCCAGAAGATTTTTAAGATTGCAGGTATCAATGCCCACACTGCACCACCAACCATGCTTGCCAAGACAATTATAGATAACATAACCGGTTTATTTAAACCTGCAGACATAAACAAAGCAAAGTACGATCCAAAGATGGCACCCATGATGTATTGGCCGTATGCGCCTATATTCCATACATTCATTTTGAAAACAAGTATCAGTCCTGAAGTTATAAGGATTAGTGGTGTTGCAGCAACGATAGTCTCTGAGAATGCATACCAGCTGCCGAAGGCATTGAGAAATAACTGTTTATATACTTCTATTGCATCAATGCCTGTTATATAAATAGCTATGGCTCCCAAGATAAGTCCGATTGAGAGTGATATTATAGGCATCAGTATCTTTAAATAGATTGGCACGGATGGTCTTTTTTCAAAGTACAGCATCAAGCGTTTCTCCTGCCATCATAAGTCCTATCTTATTTATTGTAGCTTCGTCCCTATTTAGAATGCCCATAATCCTGCCTGCATAGATAACGGCTATTCTATCGGATAGCGTTAGTATCTCTTCTAAATCTTCCGATACAAGTATTACAGATTTGCCTTTTTTTGTTATCTCTATTAATTTCTCTCTAAAAAATTGTGTTGATGCAAGGTCAAGTCCACGCGTGGGATACGATGCTATAAGTAATTTGGGATTTTCCAATAACTCTCGCGCTAAAATAAGCTTTTGCATGTTACCGCCGGATAGAAGTTTTATAGGAGAGAATGGATTATCCAGCTTTATGTTATAGGCAGTGGCTATCTCTTGCGTAAATCTTAACGCTTCTTTATAATTCATTATGCCGTTTTTTGAGATTGGGTATCTGTCGTATCTTCTTAGTATTGCATTTTCTATACTTGATAGATTTGGTGCAACACCCATCGCAAGTCTGTCGGCAGGGACATAATTAATCCCTTGTTTGGCTATAAACTTTGGTGGTTTGTTTGTTATATCAATGCCGTTGAAGATTATTCTTCCTTTGGTTGCTTTTCTGATACCTGCTATTGTTTGAACGAGCTCCTTCTGGCCATTTCCAGAGACGCCAGCAATACCCAATATCTCGCCTTTTCTTAATTCTAAGTTTACATTATCCAGCGCTTTTGTTCCTTTGTCGCTTTCTCCTTCTAAATTTTCAACTTTTAAGATTATCTCATCGGATAATGTTTTCTCTTTTTTGAGTATTTTTATGGAAGATTCGCCCATCATAAATCTTGCAAGCGTGTTTTTGTCTGTTTCGTTTTTTGAAAATGTTTTTATTAGCTTACCCTTTCTTAAAACCGATATTCTGTCTGCCACTCTCATTACTTCGTCTAACTTGTGCGTGATAAATATAACAGATTTGCCATTTTCCTTCATCTTTTCGATAATTTTGAATAGACTTTCTGTCTCCTGTGGTCTTAAAACGGCTGTCGGTTCGTCAAGGATTAGTATGTTTGCCCCTCTGAATAGGACTTTTATTATCTCTACCTTCTGCTGTTGACCGACGCTTATCTGCCATATCTTCTCATAAGGATTGACTTCTAAGGCGTATAGCTCTTCTAACTCTTTTAGCTTCTTTTCTGCTTCTTTCTTGTTTATTACTATTCCGTATTCCTTTAATCCCAATACGATGTTTTCAAGCACTGTTAGGGTGTCGATAAGCATAAAATGCTGATGAATCATGCCTATACCAAGCGATATAGCATCTGATGGAGATTTTATTATAACCTTTCTGCCATTTATGAATATATCGCCTGATGTAGGCATGTATATGCCGTATAGTATGTTCATTAATGTTGTTTTGCCTGCACCATTTTCACCCAATAAAGCATGCACTTCACCCTTTTTTAAGGTAAAGCTTATATCTTTGTTTGCTGTAGTTTCTGGGAATTCCTTTGTTATGTTTTTAGTTTCTAAAACGATCTCTTCCATAGAAAATCAAAAAGGGAGACTGAAAGATAATTTCAGTCTCCCTGCTTTGGGTTGGCATATTAGTGTGGAATGGATCCGACGACACCATCGACGAACCATTGAAGTGAAAGTTTATCTTTATCAGGTAATTCTTGACCCTTCTTTACCATCAATTTTCCGTGCTGATCGTATATTGGTCCTGCAAACACCTTAAATTTGCCTTCTTTTAGCTCTTGTTCTCTCTTTAGAACATATTTTTTGACCTTTTCAGGCACTGTGTCTCCAAATTTGCCAAGTTTTACTATACCCGTTTCTATACCACCCCAATACTGCCTGGACTTCCATGTGCCGTTTTTTATCTCTTTTAGAACCTTAACATAGAAGACGCCCCAATTCCATGCCCTTGAAGTTAGTACTGTTTTTGGGAATTTGTCGTGTATGTCTCTGTCGTATGCTATAGCGTATATGCCAGCTTTTTTGGCTGCTTCTATGGATGCAGGTGAATCGCAGCCACTTGCTATGATATCTGCGCCATTTGCTATGAATGTCTCTGCTGCACTTCTCTCTTTTACCGGGTTAAACCATGAATTTGTCCAGATTACATGAACCTTTGCCTTTGGGTTAACTTCTCTTACGCCGATTGTGAACGAATCTATCTCCCTTACCACTTCGGGTATAGGAAATGGAGCAACAAAACCGATATAGTTGGATTTTGTCATCATACCTGCAACAAGACCTGATAAATAGTCAACCTGATACATTCTGCCAAAGTATGTTCCCATGTTCTTTCTTGTCTTATAACCAGAGCAGTGCTCAAATATAACATCCGGGTGGTCTTTTGCCACATTGTACATTGAATCCATAAATCCAAAACTTGTGCCAAAGATAACCTTGTATCCTTTGTGAATGTAATCCCTGATAACCTTCTCACACGGTGCGCCTTCTGGGACATTTTCAGAATACGATGTGATAACATAAGGTAGGTGTTTCTGAAGATACTGCCTGCCTTCGTCGTGAGCCTGACTCCAACCACCATCATTATGCGGACCAACATAAAGAAACGCTGCCTTTATCTTGCCTGTATCTTTGGCAAAACTGTTTGGCAGCTGCCAATACATCAGAAGCGTTAGAACCAAGATAAAGAAAAGGGTTTTTCTCATCTTTCTCCCTCCCTTTCTATTTTGGAGATTTTTTATCAATATACTTACTTCTGGTCAACAAAAAAATGTAAATAAAAAAAGGGAGCATAAAGCTCCCCTTTTTTGTCGCTTTTTTGAAGGGTTT